>DAONFJ010000019.1:1710-21104 GCA_035403545.1 Spirochaetota bacterium | reverse complement strand
AGGCGGAGAGAGTAAATACAAATCTCAGTAGCCTATATACTTCGCATAAAGCGACTTCCCGGCGGATTCGTCCATTACCCCTTTGATTATAGTTCTTCCGTCAGGGAATATTGTAAATTCATACTGAGGGATGATAAACTTCATCATGTAGTTATTGAATTTCACCTCACCGGAGCTTCTTAATCTTGACGCAAGTTCTTCGAAAGATATTCCAATTGCCGATGAAGGTGTCACCTGCACCGAGTTATGGCCGCATAAAGATACCGCTTTAACTCCCTTTTCTGTTTTGAGGAATTCATACTTATGTTCATCGCATATACGGCACGGAGTTTCACCCTTTTTAATAACAAAATGTTTAAAGAGACCGTGCCATACATCTACATATATCAGTTTTTCAGAAATTGCACTTTTCCTTCCTGTAAGTATTTTAAGGCCTTCAGTAGCTTCAATTGATGTTACCATATTTACAGCAGTATTAAGTACGCCGGTTGTAGCACATGTGGGAAAGCTTCCAGGAGCTGGTATATTATTAATAAAGCAGTTGAAACATGGTGTCTCTCCGGGAAGTGTCGCATAAACCATTCCATAAGTTGAAACAACACCGGCATACACCCATGGTATTTTCATTTTATCAGATGCTTCATTTATCAGAAAACGCGTTTCAAAATTATCTGTGCCGTCAAGGATAAGGTCTGCACCTTTAATGAGTTCCTCTATATTCGAAGATGTCAAATCCGCGACAACCGGAGTAATGTTTACTGATGAATTCACCAGCCGGAGTTTCTCGGCAGCCGCAACCGACTTGGGGAGCCCTTTTCTGATATCCTCCTCGTCAAAGAGTATCTGCCGCGGGAGGTTATCGTAATCAATATAATCACGGTCTATAATTACAACATTACCCACACCGGATCTCACCATTGTATTGGCAAGTGATGTTCCAAGCGCTCCACACCCGGCTATAACAACAGTTGATCCGCCAAGCATCTCCTGGCCGTCCGCACCGATCTGCGGGAGCAGTGTCTGCTTATAATATCTGTCGATCTCATTATTTTTCATATTTAATCCGCCTGTTCAATGATTCCTCCGCCGATAACAGTATCGCCGTCATAGAACACAGCCGATTGCCCTGGAGAAACAGATGTGCTGCTGCATTGAAGAGTCACCTTTACATTGAATGAATTTATAAGTTCAATTACCGCATCATCACCGCTCTGTGTTGATCTGGTCTTAACAGCCGCTGAAAATTTCTTCGAGACTTTATGTAAAGCAATCCAGTTGATATTCCTTACGGAAAATGAAGAGCTTGACATGTCTCTCTTTGTGCCTGCAACAATCCTGTTGGAGCTGCTCTCAAGCCTAACTACATATAGCGGTTCGCCTGCTGCAATTCCAAGCCCTCTCCTCTGCCCCGGAGTATAGTTCCATAATCCTTTATGGCGTCCGATTACTTTTCCCCCCAGGTCAACAATTTCACCCTCAGTGTCGGCAACATTCAGCAGATCCCTGTAGTCTCCGCTATAAAAATCCTGGCTTTCCACTTTCTCCGATACAGGCAGGCCCGCTGACCTGGCAATTGCCCTCACTTCATCTTTTGTCATTCCGCCAAGAGGAAATAATGTCCCGGCAAGCTGCTGCTGGGAGAGTTTATATAAAAAATACGACTGATCTTTATTTTTGTCTGACCCTTTTTTCAGAAGAAACCGATCCGCTTCTTCATCAAGTTCTATTTTTGCATAATGCCCGGTAGCAAATTTATCAAATTCTATACCTGAAGCTTTTGCCGTAGACAGCATGTTTCCGAACTTTATTTTATGGTTACACACAATGCATGGATTTGGTGTTCGTGCGTTGAGGTACTCATTTTTAAAATATTCAATTACTGTTTTTTTATATTCCTTTGAACAGTCAATAACATGAAAAGGGATGTCAAGCTGCCGGCAGACCCTTTCAGCCTCGGCTATATCCTCTTTTTCATCAGGACCATAGCATGCGTTCTTCCCCGAATGCGTATACGCAAAAGATCCGTCCCATATGGACATTGTTATTCCTGTTACGTCATGTCCCTGCTGTTTCAAAATAAGAGCTGCAACCGATGAATCAACACCGCCGCTCATACCGACTGCTATTTTCATTCTATATATCCGTTCATTTAACTATTTTAATATCAAGTGCGTTGTTGAGGTTACCCTGTCTGTAACCAGGAATATCTATTGATACCCATTTGAACCCTAACTCCTTCAGCCTGATGCTGATCTTCTCATTATTATCATCCATAAAAAGTTTACTTATCTCGTCAGGCGACACTTCAATTTTTGCCATCAGATCGTGATGCCTCACCCTGACAACCCTGAATCCCAGCTCCCTGATGCAGCTCTCGGCTTCAGCAACCATCTGAAGTTTGTTTAGTGTTATGCGGTTCCCGTATGGAATCCTGCTGGCAAGACATGGATTTGACGGCCTGTCCCATGACGGAAGATTCATCTCTTTTGAAATCCTTCTTATTTCATCCTTGGAAAATCCGCATTCCATGAGAGGGCTTCTGACACCAAATCCCCGGGCTGCTTTAAATCCGGGCCGGAAATCATGCTGATCATCCGCGTTTGAACCATCAGCTATGTGGTCTATATTTAATTTTTTTCTGAGCTGATCAACTTCACTGTAAAAATGGTATTTGCATATGTAGCATCTCTCCGGCGGGTTTGAACAGAATGTTTCATCCTGCAGCTCGGAAGTATTGACAATTATATGATTTATACTGCACTGTGCGGTAAAACTTTTTGCAAATTCGATCTCTTCTGAAGTATATGTTTCCGAGTTTCCCGTAACAGCAGTTACATTTTCCCGGCCAAGCGTATCTGCAGAAATATTGAGCAGCAGTGCCGAATCAACTCCTCCCGAAAAAGCTACAATAACTTTTCCATAACCTTTCAGAATAGTTCTCAGGTCTTTCAGCTTTGTTTCAATCATATATTACCGGGACTTGATGCAGGTTAAAAAATGAACTCTCTGTTTCATACTTCAGATTGAATAGTCAGATCCGGATTTGTGGGAGCTGGTAATTTTTTTTGATTTATTGATTAAATCCTCAAGTGTAAACGTATCGAGAAAATTCAGCAGGAGTGAACTCAGTTCATCCCAGACTTCTCTTGTGGCGCAATCATTCGCCCTGTCGCATACTCCCGGAGTATTCACACAGTCCACAAGACTGAGATCCCCTTCCAGCGGCTCAATAATTTCTCTCAAAGTTATTTCATCAGCGGGCTTACTCAGAAGATAACCGCCATGTGCTCCCCTGAATGTAGTTACAAGCCCTTTAGCCTTCAATGGAATTATAATCTGGCTCAGGTATTTTTCAGAGATCTCCTCAGAGCTTGCAATATCTTTCAGGAAAATCGGTTTTTTCTGTTTATTAACGGCAAGGGCCAGCATTAATCTCACCCCGTATCTTGAACGTGTTGAAAGACGCATCCGTTATCTCCTTAAATTTTATATACTATCAATATAATTAAATTAGTAGTATATTTGTCAACAATTCTTTATAAAATATTCAGTAATAATTCCTAAACTTTTTTATAATAGAAAATACACTATTATCCCCGCCGCCGAAGAGCGGCGGGGATATATAATTGTTTATTTTACACTAAAATATATGTTAAGGAATCAATATTAAAAAATATTACTTTAATTATTAGAACTTCGGTCTTTTCAAAACGTTGCACACATAACTGTATTAAACCATGGAGATTTTCAAGAGGCTCCCGGTTCCTAAATCCGTTAAAGTTTGGAGTCATGTACCATTCCCTACAAAAAGGAACGGTACTCCCCGATCCCGGAAAAATTGAGTTTCAGCTGCAGCTACCGGCCCGGGAGGCTACCCTGAACAATCCCCGTTCTACCTGGAAATATCAGGGTAAGAGCCTTCTCCGCAGCCTTACTGAATATCAAAAAGCCATGTTGAAAGATACCGTTCTCCGGAATCCGGTAAAATCACAACTATTGTTTTTCCCGCAGACTCTTTTCTCTTTGCAACAGATAATGCCGCGAATAAAGCCGCTCCGCTGGAGATACCGACAAGAATACCCTCCTCTTTCGCAAGTCTCCTTGCAATGTCCCCGGCATCAACATGCGACACCTGGATAATCTCATCAACAATATCCTTGTTATAAACCTGTGGAACAAAACCTGCGCCAATGCCCTGAATTTTATGAGGGCCCGGAGCTCCGCCGGAAAGTACCGGTGAATCAACAGGTTCAACTGCAATCACTTTGACAGAAGATTTCCTCTTCTTCAGGACTTCGCCTATTCCGGTAATTGTTCCTCCTGTACCGACACCGCCGATTACTATATCAACCGTTCCGTCTGTATCCTTCCAGATCTCTTCTGCGGTTGTCTTCCTGTGAATTTCAGGATTCGCGGGATTATTAAACTGCTGGGGAATAAATGAATTCGCAATCTCTTTATGAAGCTCTTCAGCTTTTGCTATAGCCCCTTTCATCCCCAGCTTGCCGTCTGTAAGAACAAGTTCCGCGCCTAAAATTTTAAGAAGCTGCCTTCTCTCAATGCTCATCGTTTCAGGCATCGTGAGTATCAGCCTGTATCCCTTTGCAGCACTCACAAAAGCAAGGGCAACTCCGGTATTTCCGCTTGTAGGCTCGATTATGGTTGTCCCATCTTTAATGAGCCCGTCTTTTTCGGCAGCCTCAATCAGTGCCGCTCCAAGCCTGTCCTTAACGCTTGAAAGGGGATTAAATGATTCAATCTTGGCAAGAACCGTAACACCTTTAGCAGTGTTCAGCTTATTGATTTTAACTAGCGGTGTATTCCCTATCGTTTTTGTTATGTCTTCAAATATTCTCATTTTATTACCTCGTTTTCGTTGAGTCGAATAATCATTCGCCATTACATCGCCCTTACGCAGGGACAGTCCACGGCCTTGTCCCGGGGCTATGTATTATCTATTTCACTGCATTCTCAAGAGCCTGATTTATATCTGCGAGTATGTCATCAATATGTTCAATCCCGATTGAAAGCCTTATAAAGTCAGGTGTTACTCCTGTTGCAGCCTGCTCTTCGGGTGAAAGCTGCTGATGAGTAGTGCTTGCCGGATGTATCGCCAGACTTTTTGCATCACCTACATTCGCAAGGTGTGATATAAGCTGTAATGAATTTATAAACTTCTTGCCCGCTTCAATACCTCCTTTAATCCCAAAACCTAATATTCCGCCGGCTCCGTCCTTCAGATACTTATCAGCACGCAGTTTATCAGGACTGCTTTCAAGACCGGGATAAGCAACCCATGAAACAGATTTATGCTTTTCAAGATATTTTGCAGCCGCCAGCCCGTTTTCTGAATGTCTCGGCATTCTCAGGTGGAGAGTTTCAACTCCCTGAAGAAGGAGGAATGCGCTGAATGGAGAAAGAGCCGGCCCGAGATCCCGAAGCAGTGTTACTCTTGCCTTAAGTATATATGCGATATTACCGATCGGCTTCAGAGCCTCAATAAACTGAAGGCCGTGATAGCTCGGCTCAGGATCAGAGATAAGAGGAAACTTTCCTGTGCTCCAGTCGAACTTTCCCGAATCAACTATTAATCCGCCAAGTGTCGTCCCATGGCCTCCAAGATATTTTGTAGCTGAGTATACTATGATATCGACTCCATGATCGAATGGCCTCAGCAAGTATGGAGATACAGTATTATCCAGGATAAAAGGTATGCCATGTTTGTGAGCTATTGCAGATATCCCCTCAAGGTTTGCCACATCAAGTTTCGGATTACCGATTGATTCGGCATACACAGCTTTGGTTTTTGAAGTAATAGCTTTTTCAAAACCATCAAGATCATTCGATTTAACAAAATTTACCTTGATACCGAATTTTGCGAATGTATTATGAAAAAGATTGTATGTCCCGCCATAAAGATTATCCGCAGATACTATCTCATCTCCCGCTTTAGCAATATTAAGAATTGAAAGTGTAATGGCAGCTGCACCGCTTGCAACAGCAAGTGCCCCGACTCCCCCATCAAGTGCCGCGATTCTCTTTTCCAGAACATCCGTTGTCGGATTCATAAGGCGTGTATAAATATTTCCAAACTCTGTGAGCCCGAACAATCCCGCAGCATGGTCTGTATCTTTAAACTGGTACGATGTTGTCTGATAAATCGGTACCGCCCTTGAGCCGGTAGTCGGGTCCGGCTCCTGCCCCCCGTGAAGTGCAAGTGATTCCCTTCTTAACTGTGCATCTATTTTACTCATTTAATTTCCCCCCTGCCTTAATTACTATTATTGCTATCGATTTAGTAGTAATTAAAAAATAACTACTGATTTGTCAATAAAAAACAAAAAAATTATCAAAAAATTTCAGTAATAATTCCTAAACTTTTTGATAATAGAAAATGCACTATTATCCCCGCCGCCTTCGGCGGCGGGGATATATAATTGTTTATTTTACACTAAAATATATGTTAAGGAATTAACATTGAAAAAATTTCCTAATTGAGATATTTAAAATATAAATCTTTCCGGAATCAATTCAAAGGATAGTTATGCTGAAAAATTAAAAGAATGACTAAATACTACTAATTTAATTGAGTTAATAAGGTAAATATAAATTTTTGTCAAGAATCTTACTCATTATGTATGTTATCATAAAATGATCACAGGTAATAATAAAATATATTTATATGGTAAAAATTCAGTAAAAAATGAATAATCCGCAAAAAAACAACTTATATAGTAACATAATCCACCGCACTGAAATGGTTTTAAGAACCAGCGCCATGAAGAGGACATCCGAAGTTAATTAGGAGCGGGAGGTGCCTGTCGACTGGTGCGCGGCTAAAAATCGGATCAACGGAGCTCTGGTACATATAACGGCCGTATTCGGATTCTTTCTTTCGGGGCTTGTAATTAATGACATTGCAAAAAGATCTGAAAAATAGTTTACTGTAGAATTTTGTCCAGATACTCTGCAGTCTCTTTAATGCAAAGGGTACAGAATTCTCTCTTCTTTTTATTTATTTCAGAACATTTTAATGAACCGGCGAAATCAGAAAAAAAGTTTTCAAAACCTGCAATCTCTGTATCTCTTCCGGAATTATGCAGTATAAACTTCGCGGCATAGACCATTCCGCACTCTCCAAGAGGTGCTTTACCCGCGCCCATTTTTTTAAATTCTGATATTCTTTCTTCTGTAACAAAATCAAATTTATCTATAAATATCTGAAGTATAGTCTGTGCACAGTTGAGTCTTCTATATCCGTTTTTCCCGGTAAAATGATTAACTGCCAGTTCTTTAATCATCGTTTATACTCCGCGGTTTTTTATAGTAATAATAATTTTAATAATAAGTACAAGCCATGGTACACCATGAAGAAAAAGGTCAAACCAGTCCAGAGGCCTTCGAAGTGTTCCATTAATCAGCATGGAAAGTTTTTCATAAATATGAGGAGGAGTAAACGGAGCCAGTCCCAGTGTAAGGCATATAATAATTATTAGATTCCACTCCAGATTTGCAATAAACAATACAATATGATTCATAATGTTGTCCCCTGATTCTGCTTTATCAAATTCCGGATACAGCCGGAGTTTAACGCCAATTATGATTGAGAGTTTAATATATGAATGGGGTTACGATTTTATTTTAGCATGATGTAACGCAACTCCACATAGAACAAGAGGCTGTTCCGGAGGATATACCTCATAGTCAAACGGGAATATCCTCCGGTACTTTTATTTAAGCAGCGAGTACTTTTCCACAAGCCCGATAAATTCAGACCTGTAGCCCTCTTCATCATAACCTTTTGCATCTTTTGCAATTCTGATTATATCTTTAGCCGTGAGATCATTCTTAAACTGCGAGTCGCGGAGCAGCATTCCGAATCCCGCTACCGCTGATGCGAAACGGAAATTCTCTGATGTTTTTCCGAATTTAATATTCTCATCGGTAACTGTTTTAACAATCAGTTTACTTTTCTCTTCTTTAACAGGTTTATATCTCATTTTGAGAACCATTATCTCGTTCCCCGATGCCGTTTCTTTTTTAATTGTATTCTCCTGGTATCTGAGCTCAATTGAGTTATCTTCCCCCTTGCCGGAACCTGCAGGTACTATTTCATAAAGCGCTGTTACTGTATGTCCCGCACCGAGTTCACCTGCATCTTTTTTATCATTGTCGAAATCCTCTTTTGCAAGGACACGGTTTTCATAACCTATCAGCCTGTATGATTTTACTTTCAGGGGATTAAACTCAATCTGTATCTTTACGTCCTTTGCAATAGTAAACATGTTGGCTCTCATCTCTTTGACAAAAACTTTTTCAGATTCCTTAATATTATCAATATAGAAATAGTTTCCGTTACCGGCGTTGCTGATCTGTTCCATTCTTCCGTCTTTATAGTTTCCCATACCGAAGCCGCAGATAGTCAGGTATATATCATCCTTTCTCTTTTCTTCAATCATTCTTACCATCTCTGATGTTGATGACGCGCCGACATTAAAGTCTCCGTCAGTGCAGAGTATAACACGGTTATTACCGTCTTTGATAAGGTTCTCTTTCGCAATCCTGTATGCCAGAATTATACCCTCGCCGCCGGCAGTTGATCCTCCGGCATTGAGGCTCTCAAAAGCTCCAAGTATCCTGTCTTTTTCAGTTGCCGGTGTTGAAGGGAGGATGACTCCCGCCGATCCTGCGTACGCCACAATTGCTATGCGGTCATTTTTCTTCAGCCCTTTGAGCATAAGCGCGAGAGATTTTTTCAGAAGCGGGAGTTTCTCCGGCGATTCCATTGATCCTGAAGAATCTATCAGGAACACAAAATTGCACGGCTTGAGATCATTATAATTCAGCGATTTTCCCTGTATTCCTATAAGCAGAAGCCTGTTTTCCTTATTCCATGGTGTTTCAGATATTTCGGTATTTATTGAAAACGGATGTTCACCTTCGGGCTGCGGATATGAATACCTGAAATAATTTATCATCTCCTCTATACGGACTGCATCCTTCGGCGGAAGCTGGTTCCCGTTTATAAACCTCCTCACATTGGAATAGGAGGCTGTATCAACATCAATTGACAATGTTGAAAGAGGATTATCTTTTACATTCTTGAATTCATTCTCTTTAATAAGGTCATATTCTTCCGTGTTATGCTGAGTTGTTATGCCGTCATCATTGATCACTTCTTCTCTGCTGACGGCTCCTGCAGAGAAGTCCATCATTGCCGATCTTTTTTCAGATTTTGCGTACTCCCGATAAACCTCGCCCTGTACTACTCCTCCCATCCTCTGGCCGCCGCAGTTTGTTAACAGCAAAAATGATAGCACCGACAAACCTGCCGCAAATGTAATCACTGTTTTTTTCAGATTTCTGTTTCTAAACGTTTTCATAATCGTTCTCCATAATTCCGGATTTTTGTAATATACAATAGACTGACTAGAGATACAAACGGTTCTTAAAAAATTTTCAGAGACCGTAAAAAATCCATTTTAAATGTATCAGAAGCATATGTGGAGTTTAATAATTAAAAAAATATACAATATCGTATTTCTATTCATAAAAAAGACTACTATATTACACACTAAAATACAACATTCCAATACATTAAAATACCGTATTCACGACTTCTTTGTTTTGCCAATCCGCTGTAAATATGTTATCATAATAATTTTTTTCATTAAAAATAATAAGGAGATAACGCCATGAATATGAGCGCAGGGAAAACACTTCACGACCAATATAAAAACAAACTGGTGACTGCAGCAGAAGCCGTTAGAGTTGTAAAAAACGGTGATACCGTCTGGTACGGCACATTTAACGGCCAGCCGGTCGATTGTGACAAAGCCCTTGCCGCCCGCAAAGATGAACTCTCCAATGTTATTATACAATCAGCCGGCGCGCTGCCTCCTGCACCGCAAGTGGCTCTTGTTGATCCGAATCATGAACATTTTGCTTATCACAGCTGGTACTTTACGGCTCTGGACCGCGCTTTATGCGATATGGGAAATGTTTTTTACTGTACCATAAACTATCATGAATGCAAAAAAGTTGTAGAGGAACTGGGGAAAAATGATGTTGCGATTCTGCAGGTTGCACCGATGGATGAACATGGATTTTTTAACTTCGGGCCGAATGCATCACACCACCACTCTGTTTCAATGAGTGTTAATAACCTGATTGTGGAAGTCAACTCAACTATCCCGCGATGTCTTGGAGGTTTCGGAGAGGGAGTCCATATATCAGATGTGGATTATATTGTTGAAGGGGGAAATACTCCTATTTTTGAATATCCTCCGAATGTTAACCCGTCACCCAATGAGGAGAAAATAGCAGCGTACGTTGTTAACCTGATTGAAGACCGCTCCTGTATACAGGTAGGTATAGGAGGACTTCCCGCCAGTGTCAGTCACCTGATTGCACAATCAGATATCAAAGACCTGGGCGTACACAGTGAAATGTTCATTGACAGTTTTGTAGATCTTATTGAGTCAGGAAAGATTAATGGTAAATACAAAAATCTTGACCGGGGGAAGATCAACTACACATTTTCAATAGCTACACGTAAAACATATGATTTCATGAATAACAATCCGATGCTCGCGTCATGCCCGGGACACTATACAAACGACCCGAAGATAATCTGCCAGAACGACAAAGTGGTTGCAGTAAACAACGCTGTTGAGCTTGATCTCTATTCTCAGGTCTGCGCCGAAAGCTACGGGACAAGGCAGATATCCGGCACAGGCGGGCAGCTCGATTTTATGCAGGGGGCATTCGAGTCAAAGGGAGGTAAAAGTTTCATCTGTATGACTTCAACACGAAAAGATAAAAGCGGCAATCTCGTTTCAAGGATAAAACCCCATCTTCAGCAGGGTGCTATTGTTACTACTCCGAGAAGTGTTGTTCAGTATGTAGTAACAGAAAACGGAATAGTGATGCTGAAAGGCAAATCCACATGGGAAAGAGCAGAAGCTCTGATCAGTATCGCCCATCCGATGTTTCAGGATGAACTTGTCCATGAAGCGGAAAAGATGGGTATATGGAAAAAGTCAAACAAGAGTGAATAGTGACACTAATCGCAGATTGTACGATGAAACGGGGCAAGGGATTAAAATCCCCTGTTCCGGATTTATACCCACTGTCCGGATTAATAAATATTCTGTTTAACGACAGTGGAATGGTCACTTGCTGTTTACATATTCACGTATAATCTTTTTGTTCTCATTAGTAAGATTTGTGAACTCAATCGCACAGAGATAATCCTCCCTGCTTGAGTTAACCCTCCTTACAACACCTTCACATTCAATGGTACGGGATTTATCTCCTATGTGAATAGCAAGCTGAAAGTTTACGATTGAACTTATGGCCAGCGATTCTTCAGTTTTAAACGATAATCCCCCCTCGCTCATATTTAATCCTCTGACCGGAATATATATTTCCCTTCCCATATATATCTCGCACATCTGGTTGATCTTGAATCGTTTATGTTTACGCTTCTCATCTTTCATTTTATCTGCTCCTGCAAAATCTGCCTAAACTTCTTCTGCTGCCGGATTATCATATTTCAAGTATATACTGATGTTTAATATAGACAGAATCGTTAAAATTTCAATAAAAACTGAGTAATTATTATTCAGCTCTATTAAAATTATCTGCTGATCAGATTTCATTTATTGAGCATGTATTTTTTACAGGATGCAGAATAGTGCTAATGCCCTTATTCAGGGAATTATATATCCGTATTTTTTCTTTTTTTTAGATTTGAAAGAGATTTATTTTCTGATTGACCGGAAATGAATTAATTCAGAGAATCAGTTAAATATCAATGTTTATTTATTAGCATATATTTTAGTGTAAAAATAAATGATTATATCTCCACGTGCCGAAGGAAGCGGAAAGATATAAAGCATTTTCTATTATAAAAAAGTTCAGAAATTATTACTGTTTAAATATATATCTCAGGAAAATAAAATGGATTATTCACAATATACTGAAAGTTCAACTGCAGTAAAAGAATATATGCTGGAAGTTTCTGATGGAGTATCCCTTAAAATAATAGATTTTATTCCTCAAAATGTTTCACCGGATAAACCGGTCATTTTTTTTGTTGCAGGATGGATTTCCCTTATCTCGGGATGGAAAGGAGTACTAAAGGTTTTAACCGCCGACTACAGAATTATCTATCTTGAATCCAGAGAAAAAAAATCCTCAATAGTACCTAACGTAAAAAAAGTAAAATTCACAATGGAACGCCTTAAACAGGACATTGGCGAAGTTATAGAAAAAGTTAACCCGGATGCAGGAAAATTTATACTTGCAGGCAGCTCGCTGGGAGCATCCGCTATACTCGAATACTGCGGTTCTGTAAAAAAAGAACCTTTAACAGCAATACTGATCGGCCCGAATACCGAGTTCAGGTTCCCAAGAATTCTCGGGACTATGATCCCCGCAGTGCATCCGTCTCTCTACTTTGCAGTAAAGCCCGTAATAAAATGGTATCTTAAAAATTTCAGGCTGGATAAAAAAAACAGCAGGGAACAGATCGAAAAATACGAGAAGACTCTGGACTGTGCCGACCCGTATAAATTAAAAGCTAACGCGCTTGCCATAAAAAACTACGCACTCTGGGACCGCATCGGCACCATCAACGTTCCGTGCCTTATACTGGGTGCTACGAATGACACCCTCCATGGAACTGAAAACATCAGGCATCTTTTAAATATAATGCCTTACGCAAGCTATATTGAGTTTGAAAGCAATATGGATACTCACAGCGAAAAAGCCGGGCATGCTATTGTGGAATATATTCAGAGATACTAGTGCATTTCACAAATGGATCAATCCCTCCCCGGCAGGCTCAGGACAGACAGGTATCGCAGTTTAACGCCGGCTGAACTGAGCCGAAGCCCGGAAAGAATTCTAATTCAAACTTTAAGCGCTAAAATATTCCGTAACATACTGCCCCTTTGCCTGCTACTGTTCAGGCCTGAATCTGCTCTCTATCTTCTCTCTGAAAATATCAATATATTCAAATACTGCCGGTACAACAACCAGGGTAATCAGTGTTGAAATTATAAGTCCGCCCATGATTGCAACTCCCATACCGGTTCTGTACTTGGCCGCTTCTCCGGCACCGATTGCAACAGGAAGAGTTCCCGCGAGCATGGCGAATGTTGTCATAAGAATCGGGCGGAGCCGCACAACTCCGGCCTGTGTAATAGCCTCTTTTCTGGACATTCCACTGCGGACACCCTGAAGCGCGAAGTCAACCATAAGTATCGAGTTCTTTGTAACCAGTCCCAGAAGCATAATTATACCGATCATACTGAACATGTCGAGCATCTTACCTGTTATAAACAGCGCGAAAATCGCACCGGATAACGCAGGGGGAAGCGCGACAAGAATTGTAAAAGGAGTGATAAACGATTCGTAAAGACTGGAAAGCACAAGATAAATAAATATCAGCGAGAGTACAAAGGCAACAATAATGTTCTTGATCATATCCTGGTAACTGTCCGCCTGTCCGATAAAACTGTAAGACACGCCATCAGGCAGCGGCAGTTCTTTTTCAATAATCTCTTTTGTCCTGTCCAATGCTGAACCGATAGCTCCCCCTTTCGCGAGGTTCGCGGATACCTGCACGGTTCTGGCCCTGTCCTGCCTTAATATCACGGAAGGGCCTGTATCCATTTTCGCGTTTGAAATGGCAGCCAGAGGAATCTGGCGGTTCTGCATATTCGGAACCCGGGTCTCATTAAAACCCGCTCTTAAATCTCTCTGATCCGGTTTAAGCCTTACACGAATATCATATTCAAGGCCCTTATCCCTGTACTTCCCTGCTACAGCACCCTCTACAAGATAGCGCAGTTCAGTCCCGGCAGTTTTATTATTTACACCAGCCATGAGCATCCTGCGTTCATCCATTCTTATCTGAAGCTCGGGAACGCCCTGTTCCATACTGGTTTTGATTTCAGTTAAATCTTTTATCGTTTTCAGCTTTTCAATCAGACTGGTTGAATACCGGTTAAGCAGATCAAGGTCTTCACCTTTTATAGAGAGGATAAACGGTTTATTGCTCCCCCCTCCTCCGCCTGAACGGGTATAATTATCCACCGATGGTTTGGCATAAGCGAACTCCTTCATCATTTCACGGAGGACCTCTTTCAGTTCCGCGGTGGTTCTCTTTCTCTCTTTCGCCGGGACCATAAATATACCGAATGTTGCTTTATTATATCCGGCCTGCCCGGTACCTACCTGTATAGTCATGTAATCAAGTTCGGGGATTGTCTTTATTCTTTCGGCAATTTTTTTTGTCACCGCGTCAGTTCCGTCAAGTGATGTTCCCGGATCAACTTCTATATTCAGCTGGTATTCACCTTCATCGGGATCTGGCTGAAAAGTTTTCTTAACAGAACCGCAGGCAACAAGGCTGCCGAACAGTATAACCGATGTTACAGCTATTATTATAATAGGATGATCAAGCGAAAATTTTATGGCTACTTTATATTTCTTTTCAAGCCACCCCTGGAAACCGTCAAAAGCAGTAACAACAAAATTCGTCGCTTTGCCCCTGGTGCCGGCAAAATACGCGCTGAGAAGCGGAGCAATAGTAAGAGCATCAAAAAGGCTTATCACCATTGCGAATACAACAGTGAGGCCGAACTGTTTAAAGAAACGTCCGATGATCCCTTCGAGAAAACCGATAGGAAGAAATACGGCAATTATAGTAAGAGATGTCGCAATAACCGCGAGCATAACCTCCATGGTACCCTTTTCAGCTGCCTCCATCGGTTTGAGGCCATGCTCAATCTTCCGGAAAATATTCTCCCGGACAACAATAGCATCATCAACTAAAAGCCCCACAGTCAGGGACAGAGCAAGGAGCGACATTATATTTATTGTAAATCCCATAAAATACATGAGAATAAATGCTCCGAGGATCGAGTTAGGAATTGCAATCCCGGTAATGATAGTTGAACGTATATTCCCCAGAAAAAGATATACAACAAGTATCGCAAGAAGAATCCCTATAATCATTGTCTCTTTAACATCATCAATGTTATTCCTGATAAACTTGGCCATGTCATAGACAAAGACGAGCTTCGAGTTTCCTTCATTTTTTTCAACAATGCTGTTTACCGAATTCATTTTTTTCATAATACCGTCGGCAACAACAACAGTATTTGCGCCTGATTGTTTAAAAACATCAAGTATCAGGCAGCTCCTTGTCTCTCTCTTTATATCTTTATTATTCTTTTTTGTTTTTTTGTCCCCTTTAGAAGCTCCGGGTTCATCTACCGGAAAATAAAGATATGCTTTAGTAGTAGCATCCTCCGTCCCGTCACGCACTTCACCTATACGGTTCAGCGTTGTCGGATTATTTGAATCACCGGAGAACTGTACTACAGTATTTCTAAGCTGGTCAAGAGTTTTGAATTCTCCGATTGTCCTGAATACAGTGAGTTTATTGGCATCCTCATAACGGCCCACGGGAACATTAACTCCTGAATTGCCGATCCGGTCAACTACTGTGAGTGCTGATATCTGGTGTTCATTAAGTTTATTCCTGTCGAGTTCCACGCGGATTTCCCGTTTAGTCCCTCCTGAAATACGGACCTCACCTACACCCTCAACCTGCTCAAATATCGGTTTTATCTTATCACTGACAACATCATACATTTGTGCCGGAGGCAGATCAGATACATAAGCAATTGTAATAACCGGTACATCGGTAAAGTCAAACTGCCGGACAACAGGGTCGTTATCAAGGTCCTCGGGAAGTTTATTCCGGACCAGCGCCACCTTTTCCCTTACATTCTGTACCGCAAATTTTACGTCAGATTCAAAAGTAAACTCCGCTATAACAATCGACACACCTTCAAGGTTTCTGGAAGAAAGTCTTTTTATCCCGGCAATTGTACTTACCTGTTCTTCAATCGGCTTTGTTATAAGCTTTTCAATCTCTTCAGGAGATGTACCTGGATAAGTAGTCATTACAGTTACAACAGGAAAATCGATTGGAGGAAAAATATCCACACCAAGCCTTTTTAGACTTATAAAACCGATAACCATCAGAAGTATTACAAGGCACCCCATAAATATTGGTCTTTTAATAGATAATTTCGCTATATTCATAACAATCCCTTTGTAAAAATAGTTTCAGATAAAAATATATATCATTGTATAGTAACACATTTACAGGATAAAGTTACTGATAATAATATTTCATTTGTTTAAGGCAAGTAAATTTTTACGGATGAAAGCTGCTTCCGGCATCTTAAGGATTATTTCCTTTGACTTTGTATTATATTTACATTTACCAGACTTTACACAGGAGAAGGTTTTGTTTTTCTTTATCTTTACGGACTGATTACGGCAAAAAACCCGGGGTTATTCAAGAGGCCACACTATCAGTTCTTCAACTTTTCCCGCGACATCAAGGCCGGCATTCCGCCCTTTATCCTGAAATATTACATTACCGCTTTTAACATCAGTTAAACAGACTTTCACCTCAGAGGTCATACTCTCTTCTATCCGTCCAGCCATAAAACCCTGTATTGGCGAAGCAAGCGCTGTGGAATGATTACGCTTCACCTCCAGTTCGATGCGGTGCATTTTATTTTCCATAACCATTTCAACTTTGCCCGCATCAACATAACACTTTCTGAGTATTGTTTTATTGTATGTAGTAAACTGTATAAGGCGGTCATAGATCCAGATGCCCGAGATAAAACCGAGGAAGGAACCGCGCCTCCATGGAATTTTTGCGGCTGACGCGAACAGGGATATTTCAGGGTCGCTGAAATGGTTTGTCTGCATCCATATATATGCGCTCGGGAATGACCTTCCCCAGTCCTTCTCGATGTACCCGCGGCCGTTATCAAAATTAATTATCCTGCCCTCAATTTCAAGCTGGCCTTTTATAGAATGGTCCATGCTCACCAATCCATGATAGCACTCCATAAACGGCGCAAAAGAATAAGGCCCCATTACTCCCGGTGAATACCAGTGTTTAGGCCAGACCACGTTATCCGAAAAATACAGTTCCCCGGATACTTCCGGAAGGTTAAGCCTGATTTTTCTTTCAGAAAAAAAGTTATCAAGAATCCTGATTTCGAATTTTCCGGGGGCAGGAATAAAATCGGACGGATCAAACTTTCTGTAAATGGCAGTATTTTTTTTACCGTCCAGCACCTGGATAAATGCCTGACGGTTTCCCGTTTCATCCATTGCTATTCCGGGAATAAATGCAAAAGCTTTTTTCTCGGAATGATCAACTACCTTAAAGTACCATCCCTCAAAATATCTGCGAGTCTCTCCCCAGCCGTGGTACTGTTCCGGATTAAAGAACGCTTTTAATTTTTTCATTTATGGTTCCCTTTATGTTAAAACAAATTTTACATTGATCCGACTATTGCAAAAATCATGGTTCCCGCCCGGAAGGCCGGCATCCATGATTTTAATCTGATTCACCAAACGGACTTCACACCCGGCCGCATGGAGCGGTATCCACTGTGAAAATTAAATCTTATAAAGCAAATCCCCTTATATAAAATTATAAATAACAAACCCTGCAATAAGCAATACTGAAAAAAGCATGTGAATCTGGACTGTCATTTTAGCCGCACGTTTCAGTTCTGAAGGATTGCTGTGATATTTAAGAACCGCCAATGCAGCTACCGGAAATATAATTGCATAAGGAATAAGACTCAACATTAACGGCATGGCATTACCCGTAAAAAAAACCAATACGCATAACACATTCGCTATTATTCCAAGCTGTACAGCAATATAAATAGATGCAGTCATACGGGTTCCAAGCCTTGAGGCAACTCCATGTTTTCCCCCTTCTCTATCGGCATCTATATCGATCATCTGGCCAATAAGGAGAATCGAAAGAGTGCTAAGTCCGGATAACGGCATCAGCATAAGCACCTGGTAATCAAAAACAATATTCTGGCTTAGTGCCGCAATAAATATCGCCATAGGGCCGAAGGAAAACCACACGGATATCTCCCCCAACCCCCTGTAGGCAAGCTTTACCGGCGCCGCGGTGTAATACTTACTGAAAAAAGCTGAAATAATATATAAGCCCCATAGATAAATCCACAAATCTTTATCAACAAAAAACATCAGCCCGATAGTTGAACAAAGTGCGGTCAGAAGCCCCATCCTGGCGATAAAATACATTTTCCCCATCAGTTCGGGATAGTTCTGCAGAACACCGGAGCCGCCGCTGAACTCATTACGCTGTACATTTACTTTGTCGGTCCCCTGAATAGTGTCATAAATATCATTATACACATTGGTCGCAACATGGAGTGCAATACCGGTTACCAGGACAAGTATGAATCCCGGGATGTTCAGGTCTCCGTTTATTTTCATACAGAGCAGAGTCCCTGTGATGAGTGGTGCTATAATTGATGATAAAAATGGTGCTCTGGTCATCTGAACCAGTGATGGGCCTTCTTTCTTCATTGTCGCCTCTTGATAATATAATGATAAGTATTACATACAATATTTAATATAACATAACCCCTCTAACAATTCAATCTAAAAATACACTTGACTTTAATATCTTTTACATCAATTAAATTAACAGATTCAATGCCGTGTATAATTGCAAATTCCGCACCGCAGGTCACAGGAAAAATCTATCCTGATTTTTTTACGGCCTGGCGTCACTTACTGAAATAGTCGTTATATTAAATTTATAATAAAAACAGGGATACCGGTCAATAAATGAACAGCATCGTTATAATAATATTTATTGTTTATGCAGCTGCACTGCTCACACTCAGGTACTTTAAAATAACCGGCGGCAGAACCAGATGCATGATAAGAAAATCTGTTCATCTTGCAACAGGCCTTGTCATTTTCTTTCTCACTTACCATTTTGACAAACAGGCCATTTTAATACTCATTCTGGCAGGGACACTTTTCTCAATTGCTACATGGAGAGACAGAAGGTTCAACTTTATACACACTACATCTGGCACAAGCCTGGGGACTCTGTTCTATCCGGCAGGCCTGCTGGTATCATATTTACTTTTATACGATATGCCGGATTACTATTTCCGCCTGGTATTGATGATACTATCCGTATCCGACACCATCGCGAATCTAGGCGGTGAGATTAAAAAAAGAAATACACGTTTCACTATTCTAAATGAGGAAAAGAGTATTTTCGGAGTTGCCGGTTTTGCAGTCTCTGCATTTATTTTCCACCTGATATTGCTCCCCGAATCGGATATATATTCTTATTACTACATCCTGCTTTCAGTAATCGCCGCAGTTAATTTTGAGATTATATCTTTCAGAGGGTCTGATAACTTTTCCATTCCCACAGGCTGTTCGCTTTTTTTTATTCTTACTCACGGAAAAGATAATGGTTCAGCTTT
>DAONFJ010000019.1:0-1610 GCA_035403545.1 Spirochaetota bacterium | reverse complement strand
CAGGCTGTTCGCTTTTTTTTATTCTTACTCACGGAAAAGATAATGGTTCAGCTTTACTGATTATTCTCATCCTCCTTCTTGCATGCGGAACAGTTATGCTCTATAAAAAAAATATTCTCACCAGGTACGGAAGCCTCTCCGCCTATCTGCTTGGCGTTTTTTTAATCTCACTTCCCGGGACTGTATGGATAATTCCGGTACTGGTATTCTTTCTAACGTCAGTCATTTTCACTAAAATAAACGGATCTGTTAACCGTAAAGCGGATGACACCAACAGAAGGAATATATGGCAGGTCTGCGCTAATATTTTTTTCGCAGTTGTTTCTTCAGCAGGATTTATTATTACAGAAAATGATATCTTTATTTATTTCTATATTACTCTTGTAGCAACAGTTACTGCCGATACCTGGGCGAGTGAAATAGGCCCGGTGTTCAGTAAAAAATGTTTTTCTCTTTCAGATTTTAAATTTAAGGAATCGGGAATATCAGGGGGAGTTTCGCTCCAGGGAACTGCTGCGGCTCTGGCCGGATCTTTTTTCATATCAGCACTCTCCTATTATCTCTTCTTTCACAGCATTGACAGCACAATTATATCTCTTCTGGCGCTTGCGGGATTTGCAGCAGTATTTGTAGACTCGATCTTCAGCGCGTTTCTTGAACCTGTATTGCTCGGTATGAATTTTTTTAAAAATGGAAGCGGCCCCGATTCCCCTTCACCGAATGACATCGTTAATCTTTCGGCATCACTTACTGCACCTGTTTTCTTCGTATTGTTCCGGATGATGTTTTAATTATTCTTTTATTTGATCCGGTTTAATACAGCAGCCTGCCTGTATCAGACAGGCGTAGTTTCACTGCTGTTTTACATGAAATATCCGGGTTATATCAGTTAAAAGTTTTAACCGGGGAGTAATAAATGACGGAGATAATCCGGTATAGACCATTTGTTTATGATGTACAGAGAGGCTGCAGTGCTGTTACCTGCCGATATGGGAGATGACGCATGAACTGATTTTTCATTCTTATGCATCTTTAAGTATTGTCTTATATAAAGATTATGGCCGGAGATATGATTTGAATTTAGCTTTTGCATTTTACACCAGCTCCCTCGGTCCTCACTACTACTCACATTTTTAGAATATTATAAAATATTTCACCAGCTGGATCTTTAAGCCCCCGCACCCCCGAAAGGGGCAAAGAAAAGTATTAAAATTTTGTTTTTAAATAAATATATCTGATGATAATATCTTTAAGTCAACCGTCCAAAGTGCCTTGCCCCCTCCGGGGAGCGGGAGCTCAAAGGTTTTGTGCGAATATTTGATTACTACCTTAAATACGGGTAGTAGTGAGCCACGGAGAGGGACTTTAGGAGGCTGTCTGAAATGCGGGTACAAGTCAGCCCTCTGGCATATCAGGCATTTCTACCATGAATGAATGGAGAATATTATAAAAGATTCTTCACTACCTGCAACAATCTGAAAGTAAAAAAGTGAAAAAAATTTTACCCCGGTAAAGAATTTGTTCGTATAACTCATAAAGACATTATAAACATAGTGATTTGCATTCAGGGCGATGACCGGGCAGGAAACAGCTAAATTACATTTTTCATA
>DAONFJ010000018.1:0-47673 GCA_035403545.1 Spirochaetota bacterium | reverse complement strand
GTGTTAAATATTTGTTAATTTATTATTAACTGCAATTTATATTTAACAAAAATTTGACAGGAACTGTAATAACAATTCTTATGGCGTATTGAATTAGTAAATTTTTTAATCTAAATTTTTAGAATTAAGGGAGAATAAATATGAGAACTGATGAATTTGCTGTATCCCAGCTGAAAAAAGTATCCGAAGAAAAAAAGAACCGTAAACCGGTTTCATCTTTTTTCGGTGAGTATACTTTTAATAAAGGAGTAATGCAGTCCAAGCTTCCGAGATCAATATACCTGAAGCTGATGTCATGCATTGAAGAAAACACAAAGCTTGACATTGATACAGCCAACGCTGTAGCTCATGCTATGAAAGAGTGGGCTATGGATAACGGAGCGACTCACTTCGCTCACTGGTTTCAGCCGATGACCGGTGCGACTGCTGAAAAACATGACGCGTTTATTGAATTTTCAGGCACACATGAAGTAATAGAACGGTTTTCCGGATCTCAGCTTGTGCAGAGCGAACCGGATGCATCAAGTTTTCCCAGCGGCGGAATACGTGCTACATTTGAAGCCCGCGGATATACTGCGTGGGATATGTCAAGCCCCGCTTTCATAAGAAAGAACGGGCATGGTATCACATTATGCATCCCGTCAGCATATATCTCATACACAGGGGAAGCGCTTGATAAAAAAACTCCGCTTTTAAGATCGGTGAGAGCGGTGGATAAAAGTTCCATCAGGATGCTGAGGCTGCTTGGTAATGATCATTCAAAAAAAGTAGTATCGAATCTCGGACCGGAACAGGAATATTTTCTTATAGATAGAAGTTTCTATATAAAACGACAGGATCTGATCCTTACCGGAAGAACCCTTCTCGGTGCGGCACCGGCAAAAGGCCAGGAGCTTGAAGATCAGTATTTCGGAAGCATACAAGAAAGAATTCAGTCTTTCATGCATGACTTTGATGAGGAATTATTCAGGCTGGGCATCCCTGCAAAAACAAGACACAACGAAGTTGCGCCTTCACAGTTTGAAATTGCCCCGATATTCGAAGAGGCAAATTTAGCGGTCGATCATAACCAGCTCCTCATGGATACGATGACAAAAGTTGCGCGAAGGCATAACCTTGCCGCGCTATTGCACGAAAAACCGTTTGCCGGAGTAAACGGTTCAGGCAAGCACGTCAACTGGTCAATCGGAACTGATGATGGAATAAACCTTCTCAATCCCGGAAAAACTCCTACAGAGAATATTCAATTCCTGGTATTCCTTATCGCAGTAATTAAAGCTGTCCATAGGCACGGCGACATTTTGAGAGCAACCGTAGCGACTACCGGTAACGAACACAGGCTCGGTGCCAATGAAGCTCCTCCTGCAATTATTTCTGTATTTCTTGGAGAACAGCTCGAAAGAATTCTCGGTGCCATTGAAAAAGGGGAGATTCTAAAAGATACAGATGCTGCCCTGATCGATCTTGGACTTGCATCTCTGCCTGTTGTAAGCAAAGATAATACGGACAGAAACAGAACGTCACCATTCGCTTTTACGGGAAATAAATTTGAATTCAGAGCAGTAGGGTCATCTCAGTCAATATCTCTTGCTGCGGCTGTTATTAACATGATTGTTGCGGAAAGCCTTGATGAGCTTGCCGACAAAATTGAGAAAGCGGGCAAAGGTGATCTGAAGAAAATTATAATTGATTTAATACAGAGTGAGATTAAAGAAGTGAAGTCTGTTGTTTTCGGAGGGGACAACTATTCAGCGGAATGGCATAAAGAGGCTGCGAGGAGAGGCCTTCCAAACTACAGAACAACACCTGAATCTCTGAAATCGTTCAATACAGATAAGGCTAAACAGCTTTTTGAAAAATATAAAGTTCTTTCAAATGTTGAGCTTTATTCAAGATACCATATACATCTTGAAAATTATATCAAGAAGATTGAAATCGAAGCCAGAACTTTTTTTACAATTGTTACATCACAGGTTATTCCTGCTGCAATCAGGTATCAGAATGATATTGCAGGATCAATAAAAAATACAGCGGGACTTGTTGATGACAGTATCCTTAAACCGCAGAAAGATCTGCTTGTCAGGGTGAGTACTCTTATCGGGAAGATTCAGGATGGTATGAACGAGCAGAAATGCAGTTGTGATGCGGCTAAAAAAATTGAACATGAACAGGAAAAAGCGGAGTACTACTGCAATAAGGTAAAGGTTAAAATGGATGAACTCCGGGTACAGGTTGATGAGCTTGAAACGATTATGGATGATTTACTATGGCCGTTACCGAAATTCTGGGAAATGCTTTTTATCTGCTAGTATTTTGACAACATAAATTTCCGAGTTAAATATTTTTTAAACTCACCCCGGTTTTTACAGGGGTGAGTTTAAAGTATCAATAACCGGGAGCTTTGACTCTCTTATATTCTTTTTTTACCCTGTCTGTAAGCTGCACACTTATATATTCATTTGATTTTACTGCTTTTTCGTAAAGCCTGTAACCTTCATCCTGGCATCTTTTACATCCGTCAACAGGTATCTCAATGCCGACGCATGGAGGATTGATTGACGCCGTTGATTCTATCAGAAGAACTCCCCGGCAGTCTTTGCAGGTTAATATCTGTTCTTTCTGGCTTTCCTGAATACCGTCAGTATCATAATAGATATTCTTATGCCTTATTGTATATTGTCCTTCCGGCGCTTTTTCTATGTCCGGTTTGGGATTGAAGTAATTGTTCAGTACCGGTTCCTTAAGTTTGATGATATACTCTGTAATATCATCCTCCTGCGGCGAATAATTCTGGTCATAGTCCGGTTCTTTTACATGCGAATAATCGAGTCCCGCCATGGCCAGCACAATACCCAGGTTAACATAAGGAAGCGCCCCCTGAATTGAGTATCCACCTTCAAGAACAGCGATGTGAGGATTCAGCTTTTCATTTAACAGCGCATATCCATGAGCTGTAAAATTCATATTGGTTATCGGGTCGGTATAGTGGTTATCCTGTCCGGCTGAGTTTATAATTATCTCCGGTTTGAAATGATCCAGTATCGGGAGCACCATGTTGTCGATTGTGTAAATAAATCCCTCTTCCGAAGTATTCGGAGGTAGAGGGATGTTGACTGTTTTACCCCTTGCGTTTGGTCCGCCGAGTTCTCTCAGATGCCCTGAACCGGGATAAAGTGTCCTGCCGTCCTGATGTATTGATATAAAGAGGACATCGGGATCATGCCAGTAAATATCCTGTGTCCCGTCCCCATGATGGCAATCGGTGTCAACAATTGCTATGCGCCTCTTGCCGTAATTTTCCCGTATATATTCAATCATTATGGATTCGTTGTTGATGTTGCAGAATCCTCTGTTCCCGTGAACAGATTTCATGGAGTGGTGTCCCGGAGGCCTCACCAGAGCGAAAGCCTTGTCAACCTCGCCATCGAGAACTGCTCTTGCTGCTCTTATCGCTCCGCCGGCAGATATCATATGTGATTCGGTTGTTACGCTCTTAACATCGGGGAAGCAGAAGTGAGATCGCATAACATCTATATCAGTTGCAATGTCAGGTTTGAGCTCGACGATTCCCTCTATATCAAAAATTCCCTCCTCCCTCAGCTGATCCTGCGTATAAAGGAGTCTCTCTTCTCTTTCCGGGTGAGTGGGAGATATAGCCCAGTCGTAAGCCGGGAAAAAAACAAGTCCCAGTCTGTTTTTTGCTTTAAGCATATTGTTCCCCCTTTGCTATTTATGAAAATTCATAATTACTCCGGGCCTGATCTGACATTTAACACGTATGTCATTTCCCGAAGCATAATAGTCATCAATCATGCGGAAACTTGATGATTCAACAATATCTATATTAAGATTTTTATCGTTATAACCTGAATTTTCCAGGTACTTGCGAGTATAAGCTATAACATCATGTTCTGCTTCAGAAAGAGAATATCTCCGTGAAACTTTTTCTTCTATTCCAAGATTCGGAATGACCATTTTTTCTTTTCCTGTATCTGAAAAAAGTTCTGTCTCGAATGTAGTTCTTGCAAGGGCCGCACCGATTGCATTGGCTACGCTATAGTTTTCGGGAACTATTATGTCAGTATCTCCCTTCATGACTTTGGCAAGCGCTGCGGCTGGTCCGCCTATTATATAAATTTTTTTCGGGACGATTTTTTTTCCATATATCATCTCATGAATTGTATAAACGGGTTTCTGGTTTATCTCTGAAAGAAGTTTGTTTGTTTCATCAGTTATTTTTTTTACGCTATAGGCTATCGCGGCATCGGCAATAGCGGAAGGGGCCATACCGTTTTTTTCAGCGAGATTTTTTATAGCTTCAACGGATTTGTCTTTGTTCTGGTGAAGTATTATCCCTGCAACGTTCAACGCGTCAACCAGTGCAGGATATTCCCCCCCCTCCGCAGCATTTGCACCTCTTCTTTCTGGACCGGTCCGGACCTCTCCGTTTACAACAGTAATGACGGAATCTCCTCCAATACCGATTGACCTGTTCTGTAGTGAACGTACAAGCGTTGGTATCCCGCCGAGAGATATTCCATCTCTCTCCATAAGCGGTGCACCGGAAGCAAATACTGCTATATCGGTTGTTGTGCCCCCGATGTCAAGGATTACGGAATCTTCAGTGATTTTACTAAGAGCGATAATTCCCATTATACTTGCAGCTGGCCCTGACAGTATGGATTCTACCGGAAGATTTTTAGAAACTTCAGCCGGCATTGTTCCTCCGTCTGCTTTAAGAATATTAACAGGAGCGTCAATCCCCATCCCCTTAAGCGCTTTCATTATCGAAGCAAGAAAGTTCGAGTATATTCTCCATACCGCTGAATTGTAATATGCTGTTGCTGCTCTTCTGGGAAAGCTTAACTGGCTCGATAAATTGTGCCCTTCTGTAATGAAGTCCGCATGGCCTTTAAGTGATTCGGCTATCGCAGACTCCTGGATACTGTTTCTTGTTGAAAATTTTGTGACAGCAGCAAAAACTTTTATCTTTTCCTTTGAACAATTCTTAATGCTTTTATCAAGGGAACTGCTGTCGAGTTTTAAAACTTCACTCCCCCTGTGATTGATAGAACCATCTATAATATATGTATTGCTGCCGATTTTAAAATTTTCAGGATCAATACCCGGGCCTGAAGAAATGAAAAGAGCGGTTTTTTCAAGCTTGTTTTCAATTATTGCATTTGTCGAAAGGGTGGTGCTCAGGTTAATATTAGTAATTTTTTTTACATCAATACCTGAAGTTACCTCCTTCAGGGCTGTGGTAACAGTGTGGAGCAGATTCTGCGTATCAGTCTTGGCTTTAAAAGTTGATTCAATGCCCCTGTCGCCTATGAGGACAGCATCAGTATGGGTTCCTCCAACATCAATTCCGAGCAGCATACTTTATCTCCGGTATTAGTTTATTTGATAATAATACAATTTTATATACAGGCTATTACAATATAACTAAAAGAGCAAATGTCAAGGAAAAGAGATTAAATTTTTTTTCCGCAGCCGTTTAATATCCCGGATAGAAGTATCATTATACTACCGGCTTATTCCGGGTATGCGGGGATTGATATTAAAACCGTGCATGAATCTGCGTATGTCAGATGAAGAACTTTACTGTTTTTGCTTTAACAATTTCAATGTTTAATCTTGTCTGCTCTTTTACATGAAGAATAAATCCCGACCATTTTGACAGAATTGAAAAATAAAACTCTTTAAACTCTGACAATTTTGACTGCAGATTTAAACTGTCTTCTTCTTCCGATGGTTTTTTTTTTCAGTTCCGGCGGTAATTTTTTTATTTTTCGATACCGCATGATTTTTAGATGTGTGAACGAAAGGTTTAAATTTGACCTTCTTTGGTTTTACAGTTTCTGATTTAACAGGAATCAGTATTCTATCATCAGTCATGATTTTTTGTATTCTTTCGGGATAGCTTAGAATCGAAATCATATTCCCGCCTCTGCTGTTTTTCTGGTCAATATTCTGTCCGGCGTTAACCGGATTCAGATTATTTTCAGCATGGGCAGTTCCCGCATTTTTAGTAATATATGCAATAACACCTTTCTGTCCCGGTTTAGTCATAAGATAACGGTGAATCTGAAAGGTGTCGCTGACAGGCAGAGATGTCATTTTCGGTTCTATTGTCAGTCCGTATTTGTAACCGGCATTTTTCATTTCACTGATGGCGATATCACTATTCACGCCGAAAGGATACAGCATTGTATCAATTTTCCGGTTCAGTTTTTCTTCAAGAATTTTTTTAGATAAATAAATTTCTTTTTTAAAGCTGATCGGATCTTCATTATAATATTTTGTAGATAAAAACATGTGATGGTAACCGTGTGAAGCAATGTAGCATCCGTCGTCAGCTAGATTTTTTACTTCATCCCAGTTCATCGCATATTTCATTCTGCTTATAATCGCCGGGTAGATTCCAAGGAGAGGTTTGATCCCCATCGGCTTCATTATGGAGTAATAAGCCTGGTATACACTTTTATTCCCATCATCAATACTTATAAGAATATTTTTATTTCCTGTAATCTTATCATTTTTAACATCTTCAAAAGTAACAAAAGTAAATCCGCTGCTTTTTAATCTGTTTAACTGATCCCTGAACTGATCATTTGTAAAAGAATAAGGATCTTTCTTTTCAAGAAATGCATGGTAGCAGAGGATATATACTCCTTTTGAATATGAAGGTGCTGCAAGGGTAAAAAATAACAGGGCTGAGATTAATATTCTGATAGTACTTTTTTTCACAGTGGGTCTCTCTTTTATACGGTATATATTTCTAATCGAAAAAAAATCTGTTTTACTCAAGTAATTCTATATAATATCTTTAAAATTAGATACGTTTCAGGAAAATATTGTAAAAAAATACCGGCTATTTCCACGCAGGTTTACGCTGCTCTCGGAGCTTTTTCTCCTGGTATTCCAATTCTTTATTCTTATTGTATACTACATAATTTTTTATTTCAGTTTTCCTTTTTTCTATTGTTGCGCCATATGCAGCATCTATCTGCCTTACGTTATTTTCAAGTATGACATAGAATTGTTCCGTTTCCGGCAGTATATATTTTTGTAAATAGGTTGAATTTACCCATTTTTTCTTATCTCTCAAATAATTCATCTTCCAGACCTGAATCTCTTTGAGTTGGACAATTTTTTCATAAAAAGAGATAATCTCTTTTGTGCTGTATTTAAGGAGAACTTTTTTCATCTCCGGTGATTTAGCGCTTATTTCACTGTCAGTAAAGCTTCCCGCTTTATATACGTAATCAAATTCAAGGTCAGGATCGTAACCGTATTTAAAATCTACAGAAGCGGTTGTTTCATTTATCATTATCTTTTCAGTTTCAGAAAAGAGTTTGCTTTCTTTTTTTGTAAGATTATTCCACGACAGACTCTGGCACTCAAGGAGTAATAGAGGTAAAATCAGGATCATCAGTAATTTAATTCGCATTTTATGCTCCGGTTATTCAAAGTATTCCCATTTTAGTAGTGAGCCTTCATTTATGTCAATCTTAGATTTTTTCCCGGTAATCTCATCAATCCTGTCCGGTGATATTCCTGTTCCCGGTCTTAGCGCTATAATTGAATTCCCGGTGAGAATTTCCCCTGCCGTAATTTTTTTTGCTGCAAAAAGGCTTCTTCTTGCGGCGAGTGCAGTATTCGCCTCACGTCCTGAATACTGGATTCTGCCGTCACCTGTCATTGAAAGGGTTTCATTTACTTTAACTGTCATTTTTTTAAAACAATCTGCGGTTAGTGAAACTTCCTTATCCGGGCAGTCATGATTTTCATCTATAATAAAATGTTTTTCGATTACGGCCGCGCCTAATGCAGCGGCAATTACTGCCGATTCGTAGCCGCCTGTATGATCTGATAATCCTACGGGGATACCAAATCTGTCTCTAAGGGAAACTATCCGTTTTAAGTTGACTTCATCATTCTTCGCGGGGTAAATCGAAACGCAGTGAAGAAGTACGGTTTCAGGATTTCCCGATTCTTTTAAATTCTTCAGAGATAATTCAATGTCACGTTCCGAGGACATTCCTGTTGACAGCAGCACCGGTTTTTTCGTAGCGCCGATTTTTCTTATGAGGGGAGTGTTTGTTACTTCAGATGAGGCGACTTTATAAAGTCTTACATCCATACTCTCAAGAAATTCAACAGATTCCGCATCAAAGGGAGCGGAGAAAAATTCGGTACGGCATTTTTCAGCAACTTTTTTCAGCTTCTTCCATTGCCCGGCAGTAAAAGTGAATTTACTGAAAAAATCAATAATACTGTAATCGGGATTATTTTCTTCACCGTTTTTTAAAAGTGAGGAAGAGTAGGGTGAGACCATTTTTTCCGGTATGAATGTCTGGAACTTAACCGCATCCGCGCCGGCTTCCGCAGCTTTGACGATCATCTCTTCTGCCAGTGCCGGGTCGCCATTATGATTGAGCCCTATCTCTGCAATGAACACTATTTTTTTATTATTAAAAATATTATCTAACATCGTTTCCCGCGGTAAAAGTTTTTATCATCTGATCTGTTTAATTAATAGCGGGATAATTTGTTCTGCTTTACAGGCAACGGACGGAAACTGTATAATCCCACTATAATAACAATAACTATGAAATAATTTCCTTATCTAATTTCAAGACTTTTTTAATTGTTTGACAAACCGTATTTTAATACTATAAACGAAAAAGTATTTATTCAGTAATTTTATGAGAGTTAACGAATTGTATAACGGGTTTGTCCCGGGAGTATACTTTTTGCCGGTCCGGCTGAAGTGACCTGCACTGAACTTGTAGAAGTAAACGTAACGCCGGAATCTCACAGTAGAAGTTATATTGACTTATAGTATGCAGTTCCGTTATTTGCAGGAATTGAGGCTGCAAAACCGGAATGAGAAAATTAAAAAAATTGACTTTTGAGACAGCTTTAATAATTAATTTTTAAACTAAAAGTATAAGTTCAGAAATTATTGCTGACTCAGAAAATGAATTTCAGGATTCCGGAGGATATATGTCGGGTAGAAAATTTATAATAGCAATCGATCTGGGAACAACGGGTAACCGGGTTTTCTGTTTTGATGAGAAAGGTAAAACAATATCCAGTTCTTACAGTGAATTTACACAGTACTTTCCTCATCCCGGCTGGGTAGAGCATGATGCGCTTGAAATCTGGGATTCTATAGTGCGCCTTATTCCTGAAGCAATTAACAAAGGGGGCTTGAACCCTTCGAATGCTGTCGCTATCGGAATAACTAATCAGAGGGAGACGTCATTATTGTGGGATTCTGAATCCGGAAAACCGATACATAATGCAATCGTGTGGCAGTGCCGCAGAACTGCCGACATATGTAATCAGCTGAAAGATTGGGGCTACGATAAACTCTTCCGTGAGAAAACCGGCCTTGTTCTCGATGCTTATTTTTCCGGAACTAAAGTAAAGTGGATGTTTGATAACGTCCTCGATGCACGGCCTCTTGCGAAAAGGGGGAGACTGAAATTCGGCACGATTGATACATGGATACTGTGGAAACTTACCGGCGGAAAATCTCATGTTACTGATTACACAAACGCTTCAAGAACACTTATTTTTGATATAAAAGAAAAGAAATGGTCTCCTGAGTTATGTGAAATACTGGACATACCTCTCAATATACTCCCGACAGTTCAGGCTTCCGCGAGTTTATTCGGAAAAACTTCCGGCTGCCCGGGACTTCCTGACGGAATAATAATAGGCGGGATGGCCGGAGATCAGCAGGCTGCAATGGTCGGCCAGAACTGTGTTGTTGCAGGTAAAACAAAGAATACGTATGGAACCGGATGTTTCATGCTTCTGAATAACGGGCCGGATTATATAATTTCAGAGAACGGTCTTCTGACAACCCTTACTCCTGATAATCAGGGAAATCCCGTTTATGCACTTGAAGGTTCTGTTTTTATAGGCGGAGCTGTACTGCAGTGGTTACGGGATTATATGAAGTTTTTCGACAGCGCAACCGAATCGGAAGGTATGGCATCCTCACTGTTTAACAAAGAGGATGATGTGGTATTTGTTCCTGCTTTTGTAGGGCTTGGCGCTCCATACTGGAATATGAATGCCAGAGGGGCTATCTTCGGCCTGACAAGGGATACCACAAGGGAACAGATCGTAAGGGCTGCGCTTAAATCTATAGCTTTTCAGTCTATGGAAGTCATTCATGCCATGGAGCAGGATACGAATAAAAGAATCTCCGAACTGAGAGTTGACGGCGGAGCAACTGAAAATAAATTCCTTATGCAGTTTCAGTCTGATATACTTGGAGTCCCTGTTCTTATACCCGAGATAAGAGAGTCCACTGCCCTTGGTGCCGCGTATCTTGCAGGACTCACTGCCGGATTATTCGGGAGCATCGGCGAAATAGCAAAAGAGAATGGAATCACCAAGAGATTCGAACCGGTTATGAACAGCAGCGAAAGGGAAAAACAGAATGAAACATGGAGAAAGACAGTAGCACGGCTTTTATAAAATTGTTTTTAGGGCTTGCTTTTTTAAAAAAATGTATGTATTTTAATCATGCATCAGAAAATATAGTTTACGGTTCATTCGGAGGAATTAAATGGCAAAACCATTACTTGGCGAAATGCTTGTGGAAAATGGAGTAATTACACAGGATCAGCTTAATAAAGCACTTGGAGTGCAGCATAGTGAAGGCGGTCTTATCGGTATTATTCTTGTTTCTCAGGGGATAATTTCAGAACAGAAACTTGTAGAATATCTTGCAATGCAGGCAAAAATAGTTACTAATTCGGAATAAAATAAGTATAGTGTTTAAGGAGATCTGCTCCTTAAACACTACATAATGATGACTATACACAAAATGATATTCTATTTTATTTCCAGAAGCCAGTTAAATTTATCTTCTATCTCTCCATACTGAATACCAGTCAGATTCTGGTACAATTTTGTAATAACAGGGCCTGCTGTTTCACCATTTTTGAATTTGTAATCCTTTCCGTTATATTCAACCAGTGTTACAGGAGTAACAACCGCGGCAGTTCCGCATGATCCTATTTCGTCGAATTCCGGAAGTTCACTGATTTCAACAGGGCGTCTTTCAACCTTCATTCCAAGGCTTTCCGCAATTTTTATAAGGCTGTCATTAGTGACACTCGCCAGAATACTCGTTGATTTCGGAGTGATATAGGTATTCCCTTTAATAGCCAGAAAATTAGAAGTTGTGAACTCATCAATATATTTTTTTTCTTTCGGGTCAAGGTGCAGTACAACAGGAAAACCTTTTTTATGGCCGTATTCAGAAGCGGACAGGCCTGCTGCATAGTTTCCGCCTACCTTGCAGTCGCCAACTCCATTGGGTGCTGCCCTGTCGAAGTCAGGTACAACAAGAGCTTTAATCGGAGTGAGGCCCCCTTTGTAATACGGGCCTACAGGCGTAACGAATATCAGAAAAACATATTCAGAAGCAGCCCCTAATCCTACTTTCGCGCCGGTTCCTATGACAAGCGGTCTAAGATATAGACTCGCACCGGTTCCATACGGAGGAACAAATTTTTTATTGGCAGCAATTACTTTTGTTACAGCATCAGTAAACATTTTCTCAGTCATCGGAGGCAGGAAAATTTTTTCAGAAGTTTTCTGAAGCCTCTTCCAGTTTGCCTCAGGACGGAATACGACAATTCTGCCATCTTTAGTTTCAAAGGCTTTCATCCCTTCGAATGCTTCCTGGCCATAATGCAGGCATGGAGCTGCCATACTCATTGTGATATTTTCGTCGCTTACGAGTTCTCCGTCTGACCATTTGCCATCTTTGTAATAGTATCTTATGTTAAAATCTGTTTTTACATATCCGAATGGAAGATCAGACCAGTTAAGATCAGCGTGCTCTCTTTTCATTTTATTACTCCTGATATATGAAAAAATATACGGCAATGTTATTTATTTCAGTATTATAAACTGCATATATTCATTTATCTTTATTATACAAGAAACATATCTGATGTCATTTCTGATGGTATTATGGAATTTACCTTCAGAGCTAATTACAGAATTGATTGGTGAAAATAGCCGGGAAATTCCATGAATTATTAAATACTTTCTATTAAAGATAGAATAATTAATGTGTTAATATATACTGGATATGTATATTAAAGAGGATTATTCCAATATTTGTCAAGTATTAAGACAGAAGATAATCAAAGAGGAGTAAATATTTTAAAATTTCTTGACTAATTGGTGACTATTTATTTTTCTTTTTAAAAATATACACTATATTTGTATAAATTGAAATCTGGCAAAGATACTGCAGTATAAGCTGTTATAAATTTTAATTAAGGAGTCCAGTTGTGTCATTAAAAAAAAGTGATATAAAAAGTCCTGAAGGTAAACTTGGTATTCTTATACCGGGTCTTGGAGCAGTAAGTACAACATTTATTGCTGGAGTAATGCTTGTAAGAAAGGGAATGCATAAACCGATCGGATCATTAACACAAATGGGAAAATTGAGAGTAGGAAAGGGAGTTGATGCCAAAGATGTAAACATTAAAGATTTTATTCAGCTTGCATCTCTTGAAGATCTTGAATTCGGCGGATGGGATATATTTGAGGATAACGTTTATGAATCAGCACGAAATGCCCAGGTTCTGGCAAGGGAAGATATAGATCCTATAAAAGATGAATTATCAAAAATTAAACCATGGAAAGCTGTTTTTAACAGGCACTTCTGTAAAAATCTTGATGGTAAAAATGTTAAACAGGCCCCGACACATTGGGATCTTGCCCAGATGGTTAAAGAAGATATAATAAATTTCCAGAAAGAAAAAAATCTTTCAAGAATGGTTATGGTATGGTGCGGAAGCACAGAGATTCACCAGGTGATGATGCCGGGTGTGCATGATACTATGGCTAATTTTGAAAAAGCTCTTAAAGAAAATCATCCGAACATCGCGCCAAGTATGATATACTGCTATGCAGCTATGAGTTTAGGAATACCTTACGCTAACGGTGCGCCTAACCTCTGTAATGATATACCTGCATTCTGGGAACTCGCCGAGAAAAATCAGGTTCCTATGTGCGGAAAGGATTTTAAAACAGGCCAGACATTTATGAAAACACTTCTGGCTCCGGGCCTTAAAGCAAGGATGCTTGGAATGAGAGGATGGTATTCAACAAACATTCTCGGAAACAGAGATGGTGAAGTCCTGGATGACCCGGATTCATTTAAATCCAAGGAAGTAAGTAAACTTTCAGTACTCCATCAGATATTAGAGCCTGAAGTTTATCCTGTTCTTTATGGAGATTTCTATCATAAAGTAACAATAAATTATTATCCTCCAAGGGGGGATAATAAAGAGGGCTGGGACAATATAGATATATTCGGATGGCTCGGCTATCCGATGCAGATCAAGGTTAACTTCCTCTGTAGAGATTCAATCCTTGCCGCTCCGTTTGTACTCGACCTTGCAATTTTTCTTGATCTTGCAAAAAGAGCTTCTCTGTCAGGCAATCAGGAGTGGCTCTCTTTCTACTGGAAGAGCCCGATGCATGCGCCTAGTGAAGAACCTGAACACGATATTTTTGTACAGCTCATGAGACTTAAAAATACTTTAAGATGGTTTCAGGATGAACCTCCTGTAACATATCTTGGATCTGAAACTTATAATTAAGAAAAAAAGTATAAAGGAAAAGGCTGCCCTCGGGCAGCCTTTTTTTGATAAAGAAATAATATTTAAATCAGTTCAGGTAATTTAATGACAAAAAATTTAGCTATATTTTTCGTTTTATTCACAATTCTTCATCTGAATATAAAATCAGCTTATACGAAAAGCCCTTCTGAAATTAAAAATAAGTCCTTAATTACTTCAAAATTCGATCTGTCAGGTGATGTTTTATACAGACTGGATCCTGCCGGTAGAATCAGATTGTATGATAAAGTTGGAGCTGTCTCAGTTGATGGAGATATATTATATTATATCAGAAGTTCGGAAGGTAAGTGGATTGCCGGATTTTTAAAGGAAAATTCAGACGCTGGTATTGAATTTGATGTTCCTGGAAAATATGATAAACTTTATAAATTTGAAGTGAGCAATAATATTTTTTATTATCTTGCTGATACGGTAAAAGAAAACCCTGTTGAGAAAATTGAAAACAACCCTGTATTTGTAAGATTTAATCCCGACCAGCAGACGTGCCGGAGTGTTGACGGGGTTCGGGATTTTTCTGTGATTGATGGTAAATCAATTATACTCAGAAATAATTTTCTTGATTATAACGGTTTGCAGATACCGCTTGCATTAACCGGAAAACTTAAAATATCAGAAATAATTGATTCAAGAATGGCAGTAGTTTCCGGTGAAGAGGGAACCGAGATTGTAGATCTGATCGCGGAAAAAAGTATTTACCAGTATAAGAATAAATCAGTTTTAGAATACCCTGATGAATATAATATCGTTTTTGAATTTACAGATAATATTGCAAAAAGAGATGTTCCTGCCGATGTGGAAGACAGTATCTATTATGAAGTCCTTATTGATGGAGTGGAGGAGAATAGAACAGAAACAGGCCCCGGCGGATTAGTTAAAGTTTTTTATTCAAAACTCTCAACCGGCAGATACCATATAATAAAACCTGAGAGATGGGAGCTTGATAAAACAAAAGGACGTTATGCCAGAATGAATAATGTTTACCAGCCTGCCGAATTGAAAATATATATACCTGAGAATAGAATTCTGAAAATTAAAATGGAATTTAACGGAACAGGTTACGGGATTAATCAATCGGTAATGTTTGAATAAAAAAGAGGCTTTATCAGCCCCTTTTTTATATAGAAAATAGCATTGATAATTCCTGCGGGATGGTTGATAAATTTTTTAAACAAAAACACCCCGCAGAGTATGTTACTGAATATTTATTACTTCACTTTTTCTCTCATCCAGCTGAATTATTTTCTGAACTTCTTTATATTCCGGTGATTCAATACCGTACTGAAGTTCAACAGCCATCAGAGTGCTGTGATTCTTTTTGTTTTTATAGAAGATTATATCTTCTTCGTTTGTTTTGCTGCTCTTGTCAAGCATCGCTTCCATTACAGCATAGCAGCTTGAAAGATATTTGTATGCCCATATATCTTTTCTGTTCTCATCTCTCATTGTTACATATCTTTCAAGTATCGGAATACATGGCTTCATGTTGCCAAGGTCATACTGAACAGAAACATAAATCCTGAAGAGTTTTGATTTGTAATCTATAAATTTTTCATTGTTTTTGAGTTCGTTTGATTTGATCTCATCAAGAGTATTTATCGCCCTGGTAAAATATGTCACAGATTTCATCTTCGCTTCAATCTTCAATCTGTTGATATATCTGTCCTGCGCATTTTTCCTGTCAACTTCCTGCCAGTACCATTTTTCATTGAGGTATTTTGTATTCTTGTAAACCTCTTTCAGTCTTGTTATTTCTGACTGCATGTCTTCAAGAGTGTCAAATCCCTTTGAGTATTCGTCGATTGATCTTTTAAGAAGAAATTCTGAAAACTCCTTGCTCAGTCTTTCAAGGTCCTTGATTGTGGAGATGTATGGCTTGTAGTCGCTGGTCATCCAGCCATCTTTTGCTTTATCGCCGGCGGCGGTTTCGTCTTTTGCTGCGTCAGTCTGTTTGTTCGTGTCCGCTTTTGTATCCTGCTGAGCAAATGCTGTGCTCGAAAATAATGCGCATATAAGAAATATACCGTAAATTAATGTGGATGATTTCTTAATCATTGATCTAAGTTTCATATATATAACCCCTTTAAAAACTATATGTTCAGCTTTATTTTAATAATCGACTTTATGATATTAAAAAATTATATTTTTTTATCATAACACTATTTTAATTTATAAAAATAAATTAGTTTAGTGTCCGCAAAAATTTTATTTTATGACCGCAGGGAACCTTGATGTACGATCAAGGCTCTACAGCCTCTTTAGCCCTGTGAAGAATTGGATTGATCATGCCGGCAGATTTATTGAACATTAATAGGGCTCATTATGTTATCAATCTGCTTGTGTTTAAAAACTGGCTTAAAATAATGTTTTCTGCCCGGTTATGCCTGGAAGAAATCTGTTTTACTGATTGTTTTCAGGCAGTTACAGCAATTATTACTAAAATGGGTCAATTAATCTTGACAATTACTTTTGAAATTAAGCTAGTTTTATAAAAAAAGTAAACAAATAATTAATAATGAAAAATAATGAAAAAAGAAGATAAAAAAAAATTCTGCCAATACTGTGACTATACAGGTATAGTCCATAATCAGGGCTTTGAACTATTAGGTGAAAATGTACTCAATCCATGCCCTAAATGTGTAATTCCCTCCTGTAAATGCAATGGTGAGGAGCCGTACTATACTTTCGACGGAGAAAATATTCTCCCCTGTTCATGCCGGGATGTAAGGATGAGAATTGACCGTGTAATAAGCATATACTATTCATCCGGTATCGGAAAATACTTCAGATGGAAAACATGGGGCGATTTTAAAACCGAGAGCGATCAGGCAAAAAAAGCATATAGTGCAGCTTATGATATTGTAATGGATTTTCCCGATGTAAAAAAAGGACTCTATCTGTGGGGAAATCCCGGAACAGGCAAAACGCTCCTTTCTGTAATAATTCTCACTGAACTTATAAAACACCACGCGATAAACGGAAAGTTCATCAAAATTTCGCGTGATTTTTTCAATACACTTAAGTCAACTTTTGTTGAAGGTTCAGAGAGATACGGCGAATCGAGTAAAATAGAGAAGGATCTTGCTAATGTTGATGTACTTGTTATCGATGATTTCGGAGTACAGCGTGATTCCCCCTGGGAGCAGGAGACTCTTTACAATCTCATTGATGCGAGATATGAAAACGAGAAGTTCACTATAATTACTTCAAACAACAATCCGGAACAGTCATTAAAAGAACTATCCGGAGGACGGATTCTTTCCAGGCTTAGAGAGATGTGCAGAGTTCTTGAACTTAGCGGGAAAGATTACAGAGAGAAAAAGTAATGGCTATAGTCTACATCGGACTTGGAAGCAATATGGGAAACCGCAAAGAGTATCTCCGGAATGCCGTAATTAATATTCTGAAACAAACCGGAGCAGCCCTTATGGCAGAAAGTTCAATAAAAGAAACTAAAGCTGTAGATTTTGAAGATCAGCCCGATTTTTTAAATCAGATAATAAAGATTCAGACAGAGATGGAACCTCAGACACTTCTTAAAATACTGAAAAAAATTGAAGAGGATATGGGGAGAATTTACAGATTTTCAAAAGGCCCGCGTGAAATAGATTTGGATATCCTGCTTTATGATGATATTATAATAAGTGAGAGTATGCTGAAAATACCTCATCCTCAAATACTGAAGAGAGATTTTATTCTGGAACATCTTATAGAACTTGATTCTGATTTAATTGAACCGGTTTCAAAGAGAAAATATTCGGAGGTATATAACCATGGCAGTTTTTAAAAATATTAATGATTTTGCTAAATCTAAAAAAGAAAAATCACCTATCTCAATGGTGACATGCTATGATTACGGGTTCGCACGGCTGGTGGAGCAGACTGATATAGATGTTATCCTTATTGGAGATTCACTGGGGAATGCGATTGCCGGTTATGAAAGTACAATTCCGGTAACTGTCGACCAGATGATATATCATACAGAAATCGTAAAGAGGGGTGCGCCGTCCAAGTTTATCGTCTGCGATCTCCCTTTTATGAGCTACCACGTTTCCGTTGAAGATTCTCTCCGCAACTCGGGAAGAATAATGAAGGAGACAGGGTGTAACGCGGTAAAGCTTGAAGGGGGAGAAGATTTTGTTCCGGTTGTTAAAGCTCTTGTAAAGGCTTCCATCCCTGTAATGGGCCACCTCGGACTTACTCCTCAATCCGTGCATAAACTCGGCGGGTATACAGTCCAGGGGCGGGATGAGGATAAACGGAAGGTCATGATCCGTGACGCGAAGATGCTTGAAGATGCAGGCGCTTTTTCCCTTGTCCTTGAAATGGTTCCGGAAGAACTTGCGAAGGAGATAACCGAATCGATATCAATTCCTACTATAGGAATAGGCGGAGGGCGCTACTGCGACGGACAGGTTCTTGTCATAAATGATCTGCTCGGTATGAATGAAACTTTCACTCCGAAATTTTTAAAGAAGTATGCAGACCTTTCTTCTATAATAAGAGGGGCTCTGAACGAATATAACAGTGAAGTTAAATCCGGCGCTTTTCCGGGAGAAAAGAATGTTTTTAAAAGTGAGAAGAAGGATGAGGCGGGTAAAGTTTATTCTAAATAGTTAAATTTCCGGTTTTTATGTGACTTTTTATACCTATTGTAGTTATATTATTTGAGTTGAATGTTTAATGATCTGTTATTTTGAAGAAGCTGCGTAAAGTTAAATCATGAAGTTTGTGACTGGAAAATATGTTTAACGTACCGGTGAGTGTATACTTAGCCAGGTTTCTCTTCCGATGATTTGATGCAGGTTCGGAATGTTATGGATGGAGCTTGTTTAAATGACGGACTGTTACATTAAAAAAAGCAGGGATTCCCTGAAATTATAAAAATAAAGTTTTTACGGAGGAGCATATGGGCACAAAAATATCTGTTAACGGTTTCGGTCGTATAGGGAGAAATATTGTTAAGTCAATTTTCATGTATCCTGAGAAATACGGGTCACTTGAAATTGTAAGTATAAATGATTTAACTGATCCGAAAACTCTCGCACACCTTTTTAAGTATGATTCGATTTTTGGAATTTTCCAGGGAGATGTTTCCTATGACGAAAAGTCGATTACAATTAATGGTAAAAAAATTCTCGTTCACTCTGAAAAAGATCCTTCAGCTCTACCGTGGAAAGCTGAAGGTGTAAAAGTCGTTATTGAGTCAACGGGTAAATATACGGATAAGGACAAAGCATCAGCTCATATAGCTGCAGGTGCCGAGCGGGTGATAATTACGGCTCCCGCAAAAAATGAGGATATTACAATAGTAATGGGTGTTAATGAAGATAAATTTGATAAATCAAAACATAAGATAATATCGAATGCTTCATGTACAACAAACTGCCTTGCGCCTGTCGCTAAAGTATTGAATGATAAGTTCGGTATTGAAAAAGGGCTAATGACTACAATACATTCGTATACAAATGATCAGAAGGTTCTTGATGCTCCGCATAAAGATCTTAGACGGGCAAGAGCTGCCGCACTTTCAATGATTCCTACAACAACCGGCGCGGCGAAGGCGGTTGCCCTGGTTATTCCTGATCTTAAGGGGAAACTGGACGGAGGGGCTATCCGTGTACCGACACCTGATGTTTCAATAGTCGACCTGACATGTATAGTAAAAAAAGATGTAACTGTTGAAGAGATAAATGCTTCAATAAAAGAAGCATCTCTTGGTGCAATGAAAGGAATAATTCAGTATTGTGATGAACCGCTGGTCTCTACAGATTTTATCGGGAACAGCTACTCTTCAATATTTGATGCTGAATTAACAAAGGTCAGCGGCGGCAATCTGGTTAAAGTTCTCAGCTGGTATGATAATGAGTGGGGATATTCACTACGTTGTGTGGATCTTGCACTGTATATTTCAAAATAAATGTATTTAGATTTAACTGATTCAGGTACAATTTTAAATCCCCCTGCCCACCTTTAATAAAGGGGGGCAGGGGGGATTTTTTAGTTCAATTAAACTGAATGTATTAAATAAGGAGACTAACAAATCAATGCAAAGAAGAAAAATATTTGCCGGAAACTGGAAGATGTACAAAACATATAGTGAGGCGCTTGAACTGGTGGAGGGACTCACTGCCGGATTAAAGAAAACTGACGGAAGGGAGTATGTCCTGTTTCCTCCGTCACCTTATCTTAAAGATATTTCATCTTTATGTGTATCAACTCCATTTGTTACCGGCGCTCAGAATATGTATTCTGAAAATCAGGGTGCTTTTACCGGGGAGATATCGCCTCTCATGGTAAAAGACTGCGGGGCTTCATTTATACTTATCGGTCATTCGGAAAGAAGGCATGTGTTTCATGAAACTGATCCGGATGTAAACAAAAAAGTAAAAGCAGCTCTTTCTCACGAGATTGAGCCTCTTCTCTGTATTGGAGAACTGCTTGAAGAAAGGGAAAATGGCGGGACTGTTGCCGTACTGAACAGGCAGATTCGCGGAGCATTTTCGGATATAGAAAAATCCGATGCGGCTAAAGTATCAATCGCTTATGAGCCGGTATGGGCAATTGGAACCGGTAAAGTTGCTACTCCTGAAATTGCGGAAGAAGCACATCTCTCTATACGAAGCATTATGAAAGAGCTTTATGGGGACGATATCGCATCTGCTGTCCCGATTTTATACGGCGGTTCTGTAAAACCTGATAATATTGCCGGATTATATAAAATGAAGAATATTGATGGATTTCTTGTCGGCGGAGCAAGCCTTGAGGTAAAAGCTTTTTTAGAAATAATTAATATATAAAACTTGTTATTTATAGTTCATAGAGCAACAGTTCACCTGTTTTTTGCAAAATTATGTGAACGGTTCCCGTTAAAAAGCTCTACAGGGGGCATCTATTACTATAAAAATGGTGTTTTTACAATAGCTGTTAATTTTAACAAAAAGTATTTCTTGACATCAAACTTATCAGTCATTACCCTGTCTTCTGATTGTTTTGGAATAATAAAAATTGAAAATATCCCTGCTGTCAGTTGCGGTGAGGATATTGATTCATAATTTAAACAATAAATGTAAAAAATAATTTATTAATATAAAAGAGGCAAAAATGGGAGTACTTACTTCGGTTTTAACTGTGATATTTGCAGTTTTATGTGTATTACTTGTAATTATAATACTTTTACAGGCGGACAAGGGTGCGGGAATGGGTATTCTCGGCGGAGCCGGACAATCAACATTCGGTTCTTCTACAGCTGATATTATTACTAAAATTACCACGTTTCTGGTGGTTGTTTTTATGTTAGGATCATTGGGTCTGTCTGTTTTAGGATCAAAAAAGACCACATCACTAAAAGATAAAATTTTTAATTCGGAAGAAAAGCCTTCAGGAATGATAGAAAAAGCTCCTGTTCAGCCTGAATCCGGAACAAAAAGCGGAAAGTAATCCGGTATTCTCTACAGCCTCATCTCACCGGTAAATCATTTAAGATAAAAATCGATAAAGGAAGGAAAATATATGTCACAAAAAGATTTTATTTTTACATCTGAATCTGTATCTGAAGGTCATCCTGATAAAATTGCAGATCAGATTTCTGACGCCATTCTTGATGCACATCTTGCGGGTGATGCAAACTCGAGAGTAGCATGTGAAACACTCGTTACAACAAATAGAATAATTGTAGCTGGTGAAATTACCTCATTAGTCACGGTTGATTATGAGAAGATCGCAAGAAAAGTTGTAGAAGAGATAGGATATAATGATCCTGAAATAGGATTTGACTATAAGAATTGTGAAGTACAGCTTTATGTCCATGCCCAGTCTCCTGATATTTCACAGGGAGTTACAGAGGGTGAGGGACTTTATAAAGAGCAGGGTGCCGGAGACCAGGGAATGATGTTCGGTTTTTCTGTTGCCGAAACGGATGAACTTATGCCTATGCCTATACTTGCAGCCCATAAACTCGTGAAAAGACTTTCCGAGGTCAGAAAAAGCGGAGAGGTGAATTTTTTCAGACCGGACTCTAAATCCCAGGTAACTGTGAGATACGAAAACGGTAAACCGAAAAAAATCGATACAATTGTAATATCTACCCAGCATACTCCGGAAGCAACTAATGAACAGATAAGAGAAGCTGTAATTGAAACTGTGATTAAAAAAGTTATACCTGCAGATATGATTGATGGTGATACTAAATTTTATATTAATCCCACAGGACGTTTCGTTGTAGGGGGGCCTCATGGTGATACAGGTTTAACAGGACGTAAAATTATTGTAGATACATACGGCGGAATGGGAAGACATGGCGGTGGAGCTTTCTCCGGAAAGGATTCATCAAAGGTAGACAGATCTGCCGCATACATGGGGCGCTATATAGCGAAAAATATAGTTGCATCAGGGCTTGCGTATAAATGTGAAGTTCAGCTTGCTTATGCTATCGGAGTTGCTGATCCTGTTTCCGTAATGGTTGACACTTTCGGTACAGGCCATATTCCTGAAGCCGAAATAGTTGCGAGAGTCAGAGAATTCTTTGATATGAAACCTACAGGTATCATTAAAACTCTTGATCTCAAGAGGCCTCAATTCAGGGCTACAGCAGCTTATGGCCACTTCGGACGAGAGGATGAAGGCTTCAAATGGGAACTCACTGACAAATACGAAGTATTAAAGTAAACCGAATATAAGACCGGATTTTTTAAATATGAATAATTCATTAAAAATAAACGGAGCTCTACATGGGGGCTCCGTTTATTTTTTTATGAAGAGATTCAATCGGCAAATCCTGACAGTAGTTCTGATCCTGCTGATTTTAATTACATCAGATAAAAATATTTTTGCTCAGGACAATAAGGAAATTACCGGGAATGCATCTGAGAATTCTGCCGCATCAGCTTCATCAAAGACAAATTTTGACGGAAGAATGCTTGCCGGTTTAAATGGTGATTCGATGTTTTCTCTTTCAATGACTCAGGGTCTGAAGGATTTTGCGTACCAGCTGAACTCGAATGTATCTAACAACAATGACTTTGGAAACTATAATAATTCAAGTTTTACTACAAATGAAACCGGTTTTACCGGCGAGATATCCATCCTGGACTTCTGGAAAATTATTCCTGAATTTGAGATAACAAACAGTTCTTACGGCATGTTTGAAAATCCGTATTTCAGCAGAGAGAATAATGATAAAATAAGTCTCAGATTGAAGAATGAATACAAGCCTGTGCCTGCAAGATGGGATTTTGATCTGAATTATGCCAGATATGATCATGTATTAAAAGAGACTGAAACCTCTACAGTTGAGGAGGATACATTCCATTCAATGCAGGGTATAATCGGAATGGAATATATCTGGTCAGCATCGAATAAAATTGGAATCAGAACTGAAAACGGATTAAATAAATATCCGGAACTGTATGAAGATGACAGTTATTCTAATAATGAATTTTACGTCAGTTTTAAAGTGACAGAGTACACGATGCTAACCCTTACTCCTATGCTCTGCTGGAATAAAGATGGTTCCGATTTATTATATTTTAAGGGAAACATTTCATCAATAAACCTGAAATATCTCTCGATGGAACTTCTTCATGAATATAAACTTTCCTCATACAAACCGGAAGAGGTTATGTATTCTCAGAAATACATGTCAAATGTATACGATCTTCCCCCTGCAACGATTAATCACACTGAATTTAAAAGCGAACTTGAGGGTGAAACCGGTATTGATGCTGATGCACTTATCGGAGTTAAGAGTGCCGGTTTAAGGCTGGCGGGAATATATGAGAAAAATAATAATTTTTATAATTATTATCCTCTGGTTGAGCAGATACTTAGCGCTGAAGCAATTCCTGCTGATTATTTTAATGGCAGAATTGAATTTGTAACTACAGTAATTTTATTTACTCAGGTAATAGATATGGAGTTTAAATATGATTACTACAGGTATAGTCCTCAGGAATCTTATGATGAAGTGAAAATTACATACAGGCCGGAAAATATTTTTACATGTAATCTCTCATATGAAGGAACATGGCTTGAAATAAACTGGGCTAACTCTTTCAGGGATAGCGTATATGTTGATCCGGCAGATGACAGAAAACTTGGGAATTCAATTCTCGGGACGCTGGATATTCATTTGAAGCTTTATGACACTTTGTATCTTCATTCCAGGATTATAAATCTGTATAATGAAAAGTACAGTTTCAGAGAAGGTTATCCGGAACCGGGTATTCAGTTCTTTACAGGCCTTAGAGTTATTATTTAAAAATAAATATCTATAAATGGAATCTTATAGTATGAGAATACTTTAATATCCAGACAGATTAAGGCTGCAGGATATTAAAAGAGATGTCCATAAAAAAGCATTATGTTCTTATTGAAAGGGAAACACCTTTCTGCATCAATTTCTGTAAAATCATTTTTCTTGACATTCAGGTAATCAATATATAAAGGGATTGATTGATATACTTGCGAAAACATTATGCATAAATTCAACCGGGAATAGTACTAAAATAATGACTATAAAAGCAAAATCTGTCTACTTAATCACGGCTCTGCTGGTTTTTCTGATCTCTCTAACCGCAATATTTAAAGTCCTTTCATCCGAACCTTCAAAGTATGAGGGGAAGATGGTCCGTAAAATCGAGTTCGAAGGGCTTAAGAATGTTGATGAAGAAGATGTTAAGGAAATAATGCTCACTACCGAGGGGTATCCTCTAAAAGCAGCAGAGGTAAGAGAAGACATTAAAAATATTTTTGCTCTTGGCCAGTTTGAAAATGTGAATGTCAAGATTGATGATTTTTCAGACGGAGTAAAGCTGAAAGTTATTCTGGAAGAGAGGCCGGTAGTAGAAAAAATTGAATTTAAAGGTAACGAAGAGCTGATTGAAACAGACCTGATTGAAGCCATGAAGCTGAAGGAGGGTGATGTTTACAGAAAGGATTTCCTTGAAAACAGCATAAAGTCTATAAGAGAGAAGTATGAAAAAGACGGTTATTTTAACGCTTATGTTACCTATAAGGTTAAAGATGGAGAGGATGAGAATACAGTTTTAATTGATATTATAATAGATGAAGGTGAGGAGATCAAAGTGAAAAAAGTAGCTATTCTTGGAGCTACGAAGATTTACGTAAAAGATCTGCAGGGCCTTATGGAGACAAAAGAAGACACAATTTTTCAGGACGGGGCTTACAAGAAAGAGGTTTTCGAAGAAGATAAGAGAAAGATAATCGGTTACTACCAGCAGGAAGGTTATCTGGATGCACAGATAGTTGAAGAAAAGGCTGATTATGAATGGACCAATCCTCTCGAGATGGGTGAACGCTGTGTTTACCTTGTTCTGAAATTAAGTGAAGGCGACAGATATTATTTTGACGGTGCATATGATCTTAAAATAGGCAATGGCAAAAGCAATGTCCTTACTGATAAAGAAATTGAAAAATTAAAAAAATCATTTCTTCTTCAGGAACAGGGTGAACTCTTTGATAATACAAAATTTCTTAACGATAGACAGTCCATCAGTTTTCTTTATGCGTCAAAGGGATATATTTTTGCACGGGTAGTTCCTAATAAGACTATAACTGAACGTGAAGTAGATGTAGATGGAGTTAAGGAAAAAAGAAAGTTTGTTAAAGTCGATTTTGCAATTGATGAAGGAAAAAAGGCATATATAGAGTCGATAATTATAAAAGGGAATAAAAAAACTAAAGATAAAGTTATAAGAAGAGAGCTTGCGGTTAAAGAAGGTGAGCTTTTTGATTCTGAAAAAATGCAGGTTTCGCGAGAGACAATTTATAATCTCGGTTATTTTAAAGAGGTAAATTTCGATGTAAGGCCTGGAACGCGCGACGGTTATATGAATCTGATAGTTGATGTTGAGGAGCAGCCTTCGGGAACAATATCTCTGGGTGGAGGCTACGGGTCAACATCGGGCTTTTCGATTTTTGCGGATATAAAAGAAAATAATTTTATGGGTAACGGACAGACTGTAGGTGTTAAATTCGAATACGGCCCTGAAAAAACATCAGTAACTCTCAGTTTTCAGGAGAGATGGCTATTCGATTATCCTGTTGGATTCAACAGTTCTGTTTTTTACTACATTTATCAGTATGACACCAGTTCAATTTTCCCTGAATCTGATAATACATCGAATTACAAAAAGAAGGGGCTTGGATACTCACTTGGTTTGAGCTACAGATTCTGGTATTACTGGGTTACCGGTGCAACATGGATTCACACATTTAAAACATATTTTGATCCATCAGGTAACAGCCCTGATGAGGTATTCTTATCCGTTGACAGGGGAAAACAGAGTAAGCGGACAATGAAATTTTATGTTTACCGGGATTCAAAGGATAACTATCTTAATCCGACAAAGGGATACAGAACTGGAATTTCCGCAGCATTTACAGGTGGTTCTGTATTGAGAGGAGATGATCATTTCACTCAGTACTCTCCGGAATTTTATCTGTATTATTCGCCATTTCATATACCTTTTCTAAAAACTCACCCTACTGTTATTGAGTTAAGAGCAAGCGGTGATTTTATTACACCCCCAATCGGTAAAAGCTGGGTAGCGAATCATAGTCCATATGAAGAAAATGAATGGCTTGAGTCCGAAGACCGGCTCGACATTGGCGGTCCGGAAACTGTGAGAGGATGGGATTATAACGACTCGTCCATGCCCGAATCGTGGAGATATGTAGGTTTATATCACAGAATTTTATATGGAGCTGAATACCGTGTTCCCCTCCATCCCCAGATGCTATGGCTTGCTTTCTTTTTTGATGCGGGTTCCCTGTGGTCTGATAAATTCTGGGAGGAACAATTAAGCGATACTTATAAGGATTATGTGAATACTGATCTTGCATCAGGCAAGCTAAGAAGGATAGACCAGATAACCGACGGCAACCTTCTTCCGTATTTTATTTATTCCTACGGTATGGGAATTAAAGTGCAGGTGCCGATGATGCCGCTCCGGTTCTGGTTCGGGAAAAAAATGATTTATGATGACGGGTTTAAAACTATCAGCGGTTATAATTTTCAGTTTTCTATAGGGGATATACGATTCTGATGAAATGGCTGCCGGAAATATTTGTTTTTATTCTCGCGTTTATAGTAATCTCATGTTCAACCGGAAATAATAATACCGGTAATGATTATGTTATAAGGTATATAAATCTGAATTCGATATACGAATATGTTTATAATAACAGCAACGAAGCTCAGGAAATTAAAAGAAAAACAGATTCACTCAATAAAAAAATAAATGAAATAGAAAATTCTGAAGTAACCGTGTCAAAAACAGAATTGGCTTATTATAAAAGTGAAATCAATAAACTGAATGAACAGGAAAAAAAGCTTAAAATCGAGTTTTATTCCAGGATTAAAACAGCTGTTAACAGTATAGCTGCCAGGCATAATACAGACTTCATTCTCAACTCCGGAGATGGAGTAATTTACTCCAGGCCTGTATATGATCTTACAAATGAAGTGATAAAAGAATTGAAAAGCCTCAATGACAGAACATCGCCTGTTTATAAATAGCGAATCAATGCCGGAGACTTTTTAATGGACAAATGCTCTCTGGCCATGTAAAGGATATAGTAAATTTGACTGACCTATAGTTTAATAAAAATCCGGGTGTTATGAAAAAAATATATTCAATACTACTAATGATTTTAATGCTGAATTCATGTGGTGATGCAAAAATGGAATCACTTAAGAAAGTCCTTTCAACTTCCCGCGGCGGATATGCGCTTGTAATAATCAAAAAGAAATTTACGCTCGAAGTTTACAACTCAAGTTATGAAAAAGTTAATTCATATAAAATAGGCCTTGCACATAATCCTGATATGAAGCCGAAACTCTACGAAGGCGACGACAGGACTCCTGAAGGAATCTATCAGATCAATGAAATATTAAGCATGGATGCAGGAAAAGAGACTGAATCATACAGAAAACTTCTGAACATGAATAAGGTTTATTTTAAAAAATCAAAGGGGTATCATAAATACGGGCAGCCGGAGGCTGATCTTGGAGACAATGCTTATGGCCCAAGGTATTTCGGCATCAATTACCCGAATGAAACAGATTTAAAAAATTACAGGGCCGCATATGAAAAAGGGGAGATTCCGGCTGTTAATGGTACCCCGATCGATATCGGTTACGGGATAGCCATTCACGGAAATAATGATGAAGATTCAATCGGGCATCTCTGCTCCAGCGGTTGTATAAGGATGTACAACAGGGATGTGATTGATCTTGAGAAATATATAATGCTTTCTACACCTGTAATTATTATGCATGAATAGCTTGCCGGCGGTCCTTAACAGGTGATTTTTTAATGGATTTCGTTCCTTAAACCGCAAATAATTATAGTAATGCATTTGTAATTGTCTTAAATTAATAAGTTGACATAACCACCTTGTTATTAAGTATTGAAAATACTCAAAGAATTTATAATATAGGATGTGGAATATGTTTGGAGTAGCTTACGCACAGGGGCAGGGCGCAGCCGGATCAAGTAGTTGGATGAGTTTTGTTCCAATAGTGCTTATGATTGTTATTTTTTATTTTCTTCTGATCAGACCCCAGCAGAAAAAAGAGAAGCAGCGTGTGGCTATGATTAATAGCTTAAAAAATGGTGATAAAGTTATTACTGTAAGCGGAATTTATGGTGTTGTTACAGGTATTAAGGATGACATCATTACTGTTAAAGTAGCATCCAGCACCAATATTGAGTTTGCAAAAAGCGCAATCCAAGCCAAAATTTCCTGAAGAACAGGTGTGAAGAATATATTATGAAGTTGTTAAAAGTATTAACAATAGTATTATTTTCACTGTTTTTTTCCTTTTCTGTTTCGTTTACTCAGGAAAATAATACAACAGATACCGTAGTAAATAATCTTAAACAGGAAAGCAATATCGGTACTGTACCAGCTGCAGAAACAGTAAAAACTGTTACCGAAGAGATTAAAACCGAAACTGTACCGGCAGAAAAGAAAAAAATTCCTGCAAGTGAAAATAAGTCAGGAGTGCAGAAAACAGTCAGCAAAAAAAATCCTGAAAAAAAATCCGTTTCCGAAACCGTAGAAGTTAAGGAAGAGAATATAATCCCGGTTAAGATAGATGGTGATCTTCTTCTGATAAATGAAGGTAATTTTAAATATAGAAGAATTCCTGATATCAAACTGATCGAAATAAAACCTGAGGCTGCTGATACTGGATCTCAGGTTGCCGCAGTACCGGAAAACGGGCAGAATGCATCTACCGGGTTTCTGGGTTTGAGTAAAACAGCATCTGACGTCATTGTTAAAGGCGGGGTACTTCTGCTAATCCTTTTTATTTTTGTTTTATACAAATCAAGAATGTCCGGCCCGGGCAAGAAAAGTTCAAAAAAAAGAAATGTTTTAAATAGTTACAGGAAATAATATTTCATAGAGGCTATAGATGACTAAAGGAATGGTATATAAGAGTATTTTTATATTACTGCTGATTACTTTTTCTGTACTCCTTATTCTTCCTACCGTGGGTACAAAGAAAATGGAAATCAGGCTGAGTGATTCAGTAACAGCTCAGGATATTGAAACAATAAATAAGCGTTTTTCATCAGGAAGTTACAAGCTGGAGATGAATGATAAAATAATTATTGTTTCAGGAACAAATATAACAGATGCAATAATGAATGAAGTAAAAATCTATACCGGCGTTGCTGACGTAAAATTATTGAAGCACTGGGTAGAAACATATTTTCTCGCAAAAAAAATCAACCTCGGACTGGATCTACAGGGAGGAATGTACCTTGTGCTTCAGGCGAATTTCGAAGGTATCCAGGCTAAACTTGGCAGAGAGCTTACAGAAAAAGATAAAAATGAAATTACTCAGCAGGCTCTTGAACTTCTGAGAAACAGGATAGATAAATTCGGTGTATCTGAACCGTCAATAAGACCGAGAGGGAATGATGCTATCGAAATACAGCTTCCCGGCGTTAAAGATCCGTCAGGCGTTAAAAAAGCAATTGGTACAACAGGAAGTCTTGAGTATAGACTCGTTGATGATAAATATACCGCTATGGCATCTGCCTGGTTTGCTCAGAATTACAAAGATAAAAAGCTCCCTGAAAGTCAGGATGAATACAAGGGAATACTTTTAGAAATCTCAAAGGCGATTTCACTTCCTGATACACTGGAAACGTTATTCTTTTATAATCGTAATAAAGACACCGGTGCAGTAGTTCCGGAATATCCGATCGTTCTGCAGAAAGAAATATCTTTAAATGGAACGGACATCCAGGAAGCGACAGTTGACAGAGATGAATATGGCCAGGTAGTCGTTGTTTTTAAAACAACTGCCGATGGAGCAGCGAAATTTGCCAAAGCTACTTCTGAACCGAATCATGGCAAGAAACTGGCAATCGTTCTTGATAATAAAGTCAGGAATGCTCCAAACATAAAGGAGACTATAGCTTCCGGTAGTGGTAATATAAGCGGCGGATTTGCTTATGAAGAAGCTCTTACACTTGCAAGGATTATCAAAGAAGGAGCTCTTCCTGTAGATCTGAGAATAGTTGAAGAAAGAACTGTCGGGCCATCTCTCGGACAGGATTCAATCGAATCGGGTGTAAAGGCATTCGCGGTTGGTATAATCGGAATTATGGTATTCGCGATCGGTTACTACAGAATGGGAGGAGTGTTTGCTAATTTAGGTTTAATCCTGAATATGATTTTCACAGTTGCTATTCTTTCTCTTCTGGGATTTACTCTTACAGTTCCCGGTATAGCAGGTTTTCTTCTTTCTGTAGCGATGGCTGTTGACGCTAATGTCATCATATATGAACGGATAAAAGAGGAACTTAAAAAAGGTAAATCTATAAGGATTGCCATTGAAAACGGTTTTGACCGTGCTTTCTGGACAATATTTGATTCAAACCTTACTACTATACTCGCTGCGTTTATCCTTTTTCAGTATGGTACAGGTCCGATCAAGGGATTTGCCGTAACACTTTTTGTTGGAATTATCGTAAGTATGTTCGTGGCGTTATATCTTACACGATTTGTTTACGAATTACTGGCACTCAACAAAAAGATGAAGAAACTGAGTATATAAGGAGAGAATTTTGGAAAAGACTATTAAGTTTCTTAAATATAAGTATATAGCCATTGGAGGTTACTGGGCAGTGGTTATTATGCTCCTTGCCGGTACTTTTATTAATGGAGGATTTAATTATGGTATCGACTTTGCCGGTGGTTATAAAATAATAGCTAAGTTTCAGGACAGTTCGGTAAGCGAAGGTGTAATCAGAAAAGCATTAAATGATTTCAATCCGACTGTTCAGAAAATCGGGGAAGAATCAAAAAATCAGTATATTATTACGACAAAGCTTGAAAATACCGCAGTCGCTTCGTCAAAGGATTCTGCTGATCAGACTTCAAATTCAAAATATGATATGCTTAAAAAGACTCTGAATGAAAAATTTACTGGTGTCTCTATTCAAAGTGAAGAAACAGTAGGGCCGGCAATCGGAGATTATCTGAGAAAATCAGCATGGAAACTGACATTTATGGCGGTTCTTCTAATGTCCATTTATCTCGCTTTCAGATTTGAAGTAAAGTATGCCGTCGGAGGTATGATTTCATTATTTCATGATATGATCATGTCTGTCGCATTCTGCGGTATAATGGGAATTGAAATAAATGTTCAGATACTTGCAGCGCTATTGACGCTATATGGTTACTCAATAAACGATACCATTGTAATTTTTGACCGGATTAGAGAAACAGACCAGCTCCGCGCAAAAACAACTTTTGAGGATGTTATAAACAAAGCTATCACCCAGACACTGACCCGAACACTCCTCACCGGTGTAACAACCCTTTTTGCTGTTTTAGTTCTTTTCCTGATTGGCGGAGAGGCTCTGCATGAATTTTCACTTGTTCTCCTGTTTGGTATAATTGCGGGAACATTTTCTTCTATCTATATAGCATCTCCAATAACACTCTGGTGGGAAAAATGGAGAGCAGCAAAGTAAAAAAATATTTTCCCGGATTATTAATGATCCGGGAAATAGTTTAATAAATTGAAACATTTTAAAATATTTTTTTTAGTCATATTTGTAACTACTCATACAATGGTGTTTGCTGAAGAATCATCATTGTATGATGATTTTACCGCGGAAAAAATTTCATCGTTTGTCTGTTCTCTTACTGAAAAAGGGGAGTATTACCGGGCATATGTCGAACTCCTAAGGCTTAATTCATTTTATCCTTCATTTATTGACACTTCTGTTTATGGAATTACTTCAAATTATCTGTTTTATAAAAGTAAGAGGTATAATGATCTGCTAGGTCTTGATTCTTCAGGAATAAGTGATAATTTATATATACCTTTTTCATTATTCCGGATTGATAGTTTAATCAGGCTGGATAAAAAAAAAGATGCTGAATCTGAACTGATAAGTTTATATGGAAGATCGGATTCGGGAACATATTCTGATTATTTAAAAAAAAGGGCAGTATACTTATCGATTTTAAATAAGAAGAATAGTAAAATCGATTTTTATAATAAATTTACCGGTTATGAAGAATTGTCTGTGTATTCAGATAGTATATATAAACAGCAGAAGAATCCGTTTATCGGGGCGCTGGCAGGATTAATCCCCGGAATGGGATATGTTTATGCGGGAGAACGCGGCACCGGGATTGTATCCATGATTGTGGTTGGGGCCGGTTCAGCTGTTACATACGCATCATACAGCAATGGGCTTGATTCACTTGCGATTGTCACCGGCGTAATTACTTTCTTTTTTTATGGGGGAAGTATTGCAGGAGGGTATATGCAGACAGTGAAGTATAACGATCGCCTGATGGAAACTCTTGAAATGAGAGTAAACAGGGAATTAATGCCTGAAAGAGATCTGGAAGAAATTTATTTTAAATTCGGGTTAAACTCTAATGATTGTAAATGATTTATATATGAAACGGGCTTGTGAAATTGCTTTTTCCAGAATTGGCAGAACGTCACCTAATCCTGCTGTCGGAGCTGTTATTGTCAAAGATGGCAGCATTATTGGTGAGGGGGGAACTGGTGCATGCGGATGTGATCACGCTGAAGTTACTGCGATAAAGGATGCCAGGGCAAGAGGCTGCGACACTGCAGGTGCAGAGATATTTGTTTCACTTGAACCATGCAGCCATTACGGCAAAACTCCGCCATGTACGGAAGCTATCATAAATTGCGGGATACGTAAAGTTTATACACCTCTGCTTGATCCTAATCCGATTGTTTCAGGGAGCGGCATAAAAAAACTCGTATCGGCGGGGATAGAAGTAAACATAATGCACGATCATTTCCGTGCAGCTTCAGAACTTATTCGAAATTTTAAAAAATATATTCTTCGCGGTCAGCCTTTTATTATTAATAAATGTGCCATAACTTTGGACGGCAAAATTGCATCTTCTTCCGGTGATTCAAAATGGATATCCAATGAATATACAAGGCTGCTTGTGCATAAGCTTCGATCAAAAGTTGATGCTGTAATAATCGGAAGCAATACGCTTATGATGGATAACCCGATGCTGAATGTCAGGTTAGGTGACTTTAATGATGATATAAAAAGTGTATTAACAGCAACTTCCGGAATGATTAACGGCAAAGACAATTTTTTTCTTGCAGAACTGCTGAAAGCGGAGATAAATGATTACAATGATCCTTTGAGAGTTCTGGTGGGGATGCCGTCAGATATGTTAATCAACTGTAATTTTCTTCGTGACGATAATTATATTATTATCACAAATGAAAAAGAATTTGAATCTGCAACGGCGGCGAATAAAAATTTAAGAAGTTTTTCTGATAAATTGAACATAGTTAAAGGTCAATTTTCTTCACATGAAGAGTCGGTACATTTTGCTATGGATGTACTGAAAAAGAACGGAGTCATGACTGCACTGCTTGAGGGCGGAGGCACTTTAAACGGTTCATTTTTTAACGTTGGAGCGATTGATCAGTTTATGTATGTCGTTGCGCCGAAAGTATTAGGGAGCGGAATATCTCCAATCAGGGGCAGAGAGAGTGAACACATGTCGGATTCTCTTACCCTTAGAGATGTATCAACTGTTCTTATAGGTGATAATCTGTTATTCAATGGATATAAAGAAGAATATAATTTTGAGATGATGTGAGGTTGCTGTGTTTACAGGTTTGATCGAAGAAACCGGATCGGTTCTTGGAATAAGAAATTCCGGAGAAGGTAAGATCCTTGAGATTGGCGCAGAAAAAATTTTAGAAGGAACTAAAACAGGGGATTCCGTATCAATAAATGGAGCATGTCAGACCGTAACTGACATCAGCTCTAAAAGCTTCTCTGTTTTCGTTTCCAGGGTCACTCTTGATATTACAACTCTTGGATCGTTCACTCCTGGAAGAGTTGTAAATCTGGAAAGAGCACTCACTCTGAGTTCCAGGTTGGGAGGGCATATTGTCCAGGGACACGTTGACCTCCGCGGTAAAGTGAAAAATATTAAAGCTGATACCAGAGGTGTTGAAATTGATATTACTGTTTCCGGAGATTATATCAAATATATAGTAGAAAAGGGTTCTATTACGGTTGATGGAATTTCGCTCACAGTAGTTTCCACCAGCGGAAATGATTTTAAACTATATCTGATTCCCGAGACAATTGAAAATACTATTATTAAAACGTGGAAACCCGGCTTTGATGTAAATATAGAAACAGATATTCTCGCGAGATATGTTGAACAGATACTTAAGTACGGGAAGAATAATCCCGATGATAAAGATGACCGGAATGATATAAATCTTATGAGTAAACTTATGGAAAATGGTTATGTCTGAGTCAGGTTTTTGGATCGAATAATCTGCAACGTCGAAGTATAAATACAACTTATCATAATGCCGTTATTGATGAAACTTTATGACGGCCTGAACATGAATCTTTTATTCAGTCAAGATTGAAAATTTTTTTAAGATTAATAACCCCCGGGTTAATAGGGAGATGAATTTTTTTCCTGCCAAGAAGAGATGAATAATAAACCGCATGAATTATTTCCAGTGCTTTATATCCGTCTTCTATCCCTGAAATGTCAGAAACAGTTTTTCCTTTGAGCATAGAAAATGCGGATTTATATAATTCTGTGAAACAATTTTTTTGTTTTATCGGAGGGAATTTTGTTTCGTTTAGATCATTAAATCCTGAATATAATACAGATTTCTTTTTTAGAAATAGTTTATTATACCCGTTACCAATGAGAATCTTTCCCTCGCTTCCCCAAATTTCAAGTTCAAACTGGAAATACTTTCTTCCTCCCCCCGCTTCGAGAAAAATATTTACGTCTTTTTCGTTCTGAAGCCATGCAGATGCAGAATCTTCGAATCCTGAACTTCTCGAAAATCTTGCAAACTCACCCTGTACTGTTGTAATCTCTCCGAAAAAATAGCGTATGATATCCACCAGATGGGTACCGTCATGAAGGAGAGGGCCGCCTCCCTCTTCGATGAAAGATTTTCCCCTGTATGGGCCTGTGAGCATTCTTGCGTTTACAGTTTTGATCTCGCCGATTACTCCATCTGTAATTATTTCTTTTACTTTATTGTATCTGCCGTCAAACCGTCTCTCATGATTTACAATAATCCTGCAGTTATGTTTATCGGCTTCGGTCATAATCTTTTTTATAAGTTGGAGTGAAGATGCCGCCGGTTTTTCCAGGATTACAATTTCTGCTCCATGTTTAATTGCTTCAAGAGCGATTGCCGCGTGCGTGTCTGTCCATGTAGCAATTATCACAAGCTGAGGTTTTCTTTTTTTTAGAAGAATTTTATAATCAGTAAACAAGGAGTCATCTGGAATGTCGGAAATCCGGCCGAATTCTTTAAGTCTGTCAGAATTCAGGTCGCAGGCTGATGTGATTTTAAGACCGGCGGATGCTGCTCCTCCAAAGTGAGTACATGGTTTGTTCCTTAATCTGTCATTTTCGAGAATAAAACCTATCCTTCCGCAGCCTATAAGAGATATTTCAGTATAAGGCATATTAGAGTTTTGGAAGATAAGTTTTTATTTCAAAATCAGTAATATATCTGTTAAACTGATCCTGCTCAAATAGTTTGTTATCAATAATATTCTGATGAATAAAATCACCCAGTGTCTCTTTCATAAATGCACTTTTAGAGAAATTGGTCAGCGCTTCATGAAGCTGTAAAGGTAACGGGGGATATTTCTCCGGGTCATTTTTAAAATTGCTTGATTCAACAGGGTCCGGTAATTCGTACTTTTCTTCTATCCCTTTTAAACCTGCCGCGAGCATCACAGAAAATGCCAGGTAAGGATTACACGCCGGATCAGGATTCCGTAGTTCAACTCTCATTGATGCAGGTTTGTCCTCCCGGCATTGCGGGATACGGATCATTGCGGACTGGCTTTTCCTGCTCCATGTCGCGTGTGTAGGCGATTCATAGCCGGCGATAAGTCTTTTGTATGAATTAATCCACTGGTTTGTTATTAAAAAATATTCGCTGCTGTGTTTTAATAAACCGGCTATAAAATGTCTTCCTTCGTTTGACAGGTAATATTCGCTTTTCTCATCGAAAAAAATATTAACATCATCACGGAAAAGAGACTGGTGGATGTGGAGCCCTGAACCATTCTGTCCCATAAGAGGTTTCGGCATGAAGGATGCATAAATGTTGTTAAGCTGTCCGATCTCTTTAGCAATTACTTTAAATGTCATAATATTATCGGCGGTAGTGAGAGCATCTTCATGTCTCAAATCAATTTCGTGCTGACTGTGTGAACCTTCATGATGTGAAGATATTACATCTATGCCCATTTTCTCCAGCGTAAGAACAGCCTGTCTCCTGTAATCTGAAGCAACATCTAGAGGCGTAAGATCAAAATATCCCCCCTGATCCAGAATTTCCGGTTTATCAAAACTTTTGAAAAAGAAAAACTCAATTTCCGGGCCGGTATAAAAAGTAAGTCCCTTCGCTGCTGCTCTTTTAAGGTTTTTCTTTAAAATATATCTTGAGTCTCCTTCGTATGGTGTTCTGTCAATTCTGTAAATATCACAGAATATTCGCGCTACTGAATCCTCTTTAGGTCTCCATGGAAGAAGCTGAAATGTTGATACATCCGGTACGGCAATCATCTCCTCCTCTTCTGACCTGATATATCCCTGGAGTGTGGAACCGTCAACCCGGACGCCTTCATTAAGTGCATCTTCAAATTCATCGATTGTGATAGCGAAACTTTTCAAAAATCCGAGTGTATCTGTGAACCACAACCTTATAAATTTTATTTTATTATCATGTGCAAACTTGAGAATATAATCTTTATCTGTATTCATTGTTTTCCTTTGTAATAATAGTAATTTTACCAGCTTAGCATTATAAGCAGGATAAATAGAAAGAGTATGACTACGAAAAGAGCACCCATAATCATTATACTTTTACCTGAACCTGCAGTCTCGGCATTTGAATTTGAGACTGTATTATCTTTTCTGGATGCAGTTTTTTCTTTTTCATTAATCCCGCTGTCAGTTCTGGGATCGTATATTTTCAGCTTAATCAGCTTTTCATCTTCTATACAGAGGCCGTATACTCCCGGCATCAGTTCGGCGAGTATTTCAATCGGATTGTTTTTACCTGCAGATGATTTTATATCAATTACTGTCGCAGGTATGGTCTTTATACCTCTGTCGTCTTTCAGGTTATAGAGATCGATGTAATAGTTTTCCTTATTCGATGTAGGAATTATTTTAACCATGATTTTATCGCCGATACGCAGCTCATAGATAGGCTTACCGTTAAGAGGGGCCAGAACCGGTTTGACCTGAAGAATTACACTGTGATTGTCTTTTTTCTGAGCACCTTCATCATCCTGATTCTGAGGTTTGGACCGGTCTTCCTTTACGCTCTGGAGCTCCTGCAATGATATCTCCTGTATAAGAGATTCCATGACAAGATTTTTATCATGAATGATTCTGTTGATTAAATCATAGAGTATCAGGTCCATCTGGTCGTAATCATAGTTATATACATTATCATAAAGAATTTTCATATTTCTTACATCATCTGAAATTTTATTGAAAGCTTCCATGATTGATGCCGTCATACTGTTGTTGAAGTTGCCTTTCCACTTTCGGTCTACAATATATTCTTCAAATTTATGCCATGGTGTATTCGGATCCAGCTCATACATGTCTGAATATGAAGAAACTATTACCTGATGACTGTCGAGTTTCTTCATTGCATTGAATGATAGAAGAAAGAGTCCATAGAGATTCATCGAGGTAGACTTGAATCTTCCTTTTACAATGAGAATATTCCCTTCGGACTGAACTGATATTTCAGAATCCATATTTGTATACCACGGAATTTTTTTTAATATATATATAAGTAATTATTATGTCAGTGAAACATAATGTCAATATAAAAAATGAACATGGAAAAACAAATATTAATAATGTGCGTTCAGTTTGAGCCTTGAAACTTATCTGCAAAGTGATTGTCAGTGTCAGAATTCTGATTTTTGCTATGAGTGAAGCTTAAACATCAAGATTTTATGCTAACAGAGGTTATTTAATGACTTAATCTATAATTTTTTATTTACAATAAAAAGATTTTATTTTAGTTTATTAAAGACGATATATTACATACATACATAAAATCAGGCGTAAAAGAGTAACATGGATTTCATTTCAAGGGGATAATAAGTAATGAGAATCAGTAAATATCTTTCATCAATAGCAGTTATATTAATTTTTGGAGTTACAAGCTCTTTTGCAGCCGTTGATCAGACTTTTGTTGAAAGAATTTTAAAAGAAAACAGGGAATTTGTAGATTTTATAGATGTCTGTGTGACAAATTTTACTCCGGATAAGAAAAACGATCTGTTTACCATATATCAGAAACATTTTAATGCAGAAGTCGCATTTCTTCAGGGCGACTATAAAAGGGCTTTTGATAATGTTTATGATTCACAGAAAGATATGGTTGCTCTTTACGAGTTTATGCTCACAGAATATTACCTTGAAGATTCAAAAAATATACTCGATGGATTTGCTCCGGATATCATCAGAACAAAAAACACAGCCGCTAAACAGTATCTTACGCTTGGATACCGGGACAGGACACTTGCCAGAACTTTTTATATATCGGGAGAAGCCTCTCATCCTAAACTTTATTCTTATAAAATATATAAATATTTAGAAGCTATAAACATGGCCCGAAGAGGGAAAAGATATGCTTTTATATCTCTCTATACCGGGCAGGACGGTAAAGTAAAATTAAAAATTTATAACCAGATGTTTAAAAGTGAAAATGAGAAGGGCGGGCTTTTCTTTAAAAGATTTGTAGATAAAAACGAGAAAGACTATATCATTGAAATGAATAAAACATATGAAGAATATGAAAAGGAACTTGACCAGAAACCGGCAACGGAAGAAGTGAAAACCGCAGAAGGTGTGAAAAACACCCAGACAGCAGATGCTTTAAATACAGCAAATTTTGAAAAAAAGATGGAAAGAAGTGTAAGATTCAGAAAGGAGCAGCGAGTCGCTCAATATATTATGAATGAAGAGTTTGATAAAGCTGAAACCATTATAAGATCTTATGTTGATGATTATAATTTTAAACTGATATTGGCTACTTTTAATGCCCTTGATTCAGCTGAAACTCACCCCGCTGAAGGTGAAACCACAACTGCGGCTAAAAAAGATTATAAAAAATTTATTCAGCACCATAATGATAATTATATTATAATGAATGGAAAATCGGTACTCGACAGTGTTGTAGGTGATGTAAAAGTAATTGATGCAGTAAAAAAAGAAGATAAAAAAATAGTCGATCAGGAAAAGATTGAAGGGGGAGGGAATAAAATCCCTGACTCTGAAGCAAATAAAAAACTTGAAGATGCAGCAAAAGAAAATAAAGAACCAAATAAATAAAGTTATTTGAAGGATATTTATGAAGAACACTTTTTTAATAATACCATTTCTGCTTTCGATGATTCTGATTTTTTCATCCTGCTCAACTGAAAAAAATAACGGGATTCTGGGAATAGAGGTCCCGATAGGGAACGGCAAAGTCAGTGCTGAAACTCCTTATATGATCAGCGGAGTTTACGAAGATACTCCTGCATATAAAGCTGGTATTAAACCGGGTGATCTGATTATCCAGGTTGGTGAAATGCCTGTGACCAATGGGATGAAGTTTGATGAAATTTTTTCTAAACATCTTGCAGGTAAAGCAGGTTCAAAGGTTACAATCTATGTAAAAAGAGGTACGGAAAATCTGGTGTTTGAAGTTGTAAGGGCTGAAAGGGGGAATTAGTATACTGTATGAAAAGAGTTCTATATAAAATTTTTAAAGGCTTTACATACTTCTTTGTCGTTATGATAGTTCTTGATATTATATACTGGTATTTTTACTGAAATTTTAATTTTTGCCTTTTACATTATATTCCCATAGTTCTACCAGTTTATCAAATTCTCTGTCAGCAGGCTTATCCTTATACGCTTCATTTCTTCTTTTTATCAGATAATACACTGTTGAATCTTCCAGTAAAAATTTATCTTCCAGTTCATTCAATTTATTGATAAGATAAATGAGATTATAAGTGTTGAAATTCCCCAGTATTTCTGTTGAAGCAACCGTCGGTTCATATTTAAGAAGGAGCTCCGTGAAGTAGAGCGCACTCCTCCATGAATCATTAATACCCGCAAGCCCTGACTTGAAGTGCATACTTAATTTTTCAAATAACTCCATATTTTTGTAATACGAATCATAAATGAATTTTATGTACTGCGGGAAATTATTCTGAACCTCCATAAGATCAATAGGTTCATTCATCGATTTAAAAAGATCAAAAATTTCACGGCTCTTTTCATTTTTCGGTTCTTCATCTATGAGCTCTATTTTTAAATCTTTTATTATTGTACGGACAATGCCTGCTTTTTTCAGGTATATTTCAATTTCGACCGGTTCTATGTAGTATTTTTTTTCTTCGTTACTCATCTTTCATTCTTTTTTTTGTAAAGGTCCAGAATCTGCACCTGCTGTTTAATATATGAATATTTTTCTGCTTCAGCAACAAGCGTGTTGATTTTATTTTTATCAGATGGATCCGTTTTCTCAATCTCGTCGACTATTTTGTAAAAATCAGCATTCATCTTTTCAAGCTTGGCACGTGATAAATCCCACAATGTATCCCCTTTCTGGACTACTACTTTTTCTCCATCATGCATTATAAAAACGTTAGAGGGGAAAATCCAGTGCGGATTTTTATATTTCAAACCATCAAGAGAAATTTTGCTGTAGCCGTTTTTAACTGCTACATCATTGGAATATCTATATATGTCTGATTCGTTTATTTTTACTTTATGTTTTAAAAGTATTTCCTTTTCCTGATCATTAACACGTTTTACTGTAATAATAATATTCCGGTTTTCAACAGGTTTAAGTTCGGACTCTGTAATAAATCCTGCCGATTCCGGTGATCTCTTTTTAATAATGAAATATGCGGCGGCGATCAGTACCAGAATGAGAAGGGCTGCCGGTATTACTATTTTTTTATTCAGCGCCGATTTACCGGAGTCTGCTGAAACTGTAGAGTCTGGAATTGAATTTTTTTTGATCTGTTTTTTCTTTGGTCCGGTATTGCTTATGGAATAAAATTCACTGGTATAAACATCCTTCCGCGTGGATATTTCATTTTTAAGCAGGGACATCTCTTTTTCTATTTTGTTGAATGATGGTAATCCGGTTATCTCTTTATAAAATAAACTGAGTAACCGGTTCAGCCGTTCTCTGTCTTCTATAATTCTTTTCCCCAGAATTTTCTGCTCGGAATTGAGTGTAATATCTTCAACGGTTGATTCATTGTAGTCATCAATAAATTTTTCTACTGGTGCGGAGGTGACCTGTTTCAGTATAGAACAGCATGAATTGTTATGCAGAGCGAGAATAACTTTTACTGAAGACTTGAGTTCCGGTGTCGGATTGAAAATTATTTTTGAGCAGGAGTTCTGAATAATTTCTTTCAGGACTGAATATTTTTTTCTATCGGTTGTGTTCCCCATATAGGCTTTTAAAAGGCCGGGGAGGTTTAAACGTTCTAAATTCTGATCGTCATTATTATTAATAAGTGAATTTACAAGGTCGTCTAATTTTTCTTTGTCCAGGTTTTCAATGGCTGCTTTGATTTCGTCAAGCCCGGTAAACTCTTTCAGCAGCTCTTCAAAAATTTTATATTTCTTTAAGTCATACTGGACACCTGATTTTAAAATTATTTTATCAGATTCACTGATTTTTTTAATATTTCGGTTACCGTCGTCAATTACTATCACTGGAACTTCTGTGGATTTGAACAGCAGGGCAGATTCTTCATATGCCGTATAGGTTATTAAAACTGCATCTGATTTTTCTTTCAGAATTTTTATAGTATCAGCCGGAGATTTGATAAAGGGTATTGATATCTCATCATCTTTTTCATCTGTCTGCCTGAATGATAATTTTATATTCGGGGAGTTGGCATATGAATTAACTTTTAAGCCCTCTCCGGTATTAATATGAAGATTTGAAAATTTTTCATCTGAAACAATTGCATTTTTGAATAATTTTTTTATCAGCTCTATCTGCTCCGTGTTGTCCGAGTAAAGTTTAATCTTACCGCCGCGCTGATTCTTGAATTTCATAAATCCTGAAATATTAATCAGATTCTGTGACGGAAGAAGTAATTCCCTGATATAGCTGGGATCAATCTGCAGTAATGAAAAATCATTAAGACATTTATCCGGAAACTGATAAGATGTAAAATAACCTTTCTGATAGAAAACAGGATTGTTGTCAATAATGACAAGTCCTGCCCCCTTGTACCGGTCTGCATTTTTTGAGTTTACAGATATCCTGTTAAGAATCTCCGCGTTATTGAGATTCTCACGATTAATTGTATTTAAATCAAAAATATTTTTTCCGCCATGATCAATCTTGATGTTGCCGTCGCTGTAAAAAATTCCTATAAACTGATCACGGTCAGAAACGTTTTTCTGGCTGGATAATTCCGGTATATCTTTTTCAATATTAACAAGAGATACATTTGTCAGATCAAGTCCGAAAATCCTCTGATATTCAAGAAATCTTTTCAGTATAGATTCCCCTCCGATATATCTGTTTGCTTCAAGGTGACGTACATCAATATTGAACTGTTCATACGACGGATTCCCCAGGATTTTATCTGATACAATAATATTTTCAACAAGCGGTATAATCTCTACAGGAAGGTCGTACCATGTCCCTATTCTGATAAAAGGCCTTTCGTCATTGATAGATCCTCCAGTGAAAATAATGAAACATTCAGTATCAACTATGAATAGCCTGTCTGTGTTGTTCTTTATGATGTCTGTAAGCTGCATAATTTCCTCACTTTTGTTTTGAGTAAGCCGGTTTTATTGAAGCTACTAATTCATTGAATGATTTTGAACTGAAAATTGTTTCACGTGTTTTTTTATCCTGAAAAATTGTGGATATATCGGCAAGTATCTGTATTTGTGACTGATGGTCATTGACCGGTGTAAGAATCATGAATATCAATTTAGATAATTTGCCGTCTATTGAGTTAAAGTCAACTCCTGCTTCAGATTTTGCAACTACTATAACAGGTTTAGTTAATCCTTCTATTTTCGCGTTAGGGATTGCAATGCCCTGTCCGATTCCGGTACTCATTAATTCCTCTCTTTCAATTACGAGAGATGCAGCTTTTTCGCAGTCAATAGAAGTCTTACTTCTTAATGTTTTTGACATTGATTTTATCGCGTTAACCGGATCTGCAGCTTTAAGATTGCCTATATAGAACCTGCTGTCAAGCAGATCAATAAAATTAAGTTTTTCAACAGGTCTTAGAAAGTATTTTATCAATGGCCCGCTGGTTATGGATGTGATTACGGCAGTGAGTATTATTGCCTCAAATATTTCACCATTTATCAGCCCGTAACGTAACGCAACAACGCCTAGTATAATTCCCATAGCGCCGCTTGAGCTCATTGCCGCTCCGATAGCCATTGATTCTCTGAATTTAAATCCGGCTAACCTGCCCGAGATTGCAGTACTGCCGAATTTTCCTGTAAATATAACTGCAAGAAAAATAATCACAAGGAACGGATTGAAATTTGCTATGAAATCAGTACGAAGGCCGATAGAAACGAAAAATAGAGGTGCAAATATATTGTCTATGAACTGGGTAATATTGTTTCTGGTCTGCTCCCTGAGATGGCGGGAATCTCCGATCGCTATTCCTGCAAGAAACGCCCCGAGTATCGCGTGAGACCCGGCGGATTCAGCTGCTGCTGACAGGATAAGACTGATTATTATTGTAAAAGTTATAACGCCGCCGGGCCATTCAGTCCTGGCCAGAATCCATGGCAGTGTTAAATTAATCAGATACCTCATTACTGTGAGAGCTAACGCTGCAATAACAATTGTAAGTGTCAGCGTCTTGACGAGAGCGTAAAAATTAATAGATCCTGTTTCAAGAAGCTGTATATTAACTGAAAAAATAAGCCAGCCGATAAGGTCAGTGATTACAGCAGAGGCTATTATAAGCATGCCGAATTCAGAGTGAAAAAGTTTAAGATTAAGAAGAATTTTCGCAATGAGCGGCAATGCTGTAACTGAAAGTGATATCCCGATGAAAATAACCAGAGGAAAACTTACTTTGTCAGCGTTGAATAATCGTGGAAACAGGACAACAACACCTGCACCTATTGTAAAAGGAATTATGATGCTTAACAAACTGACAATAGCTACGGATTTTCCCTGCTTAATAACTGATGACAGTTCAACTTCAAGCCCTGCTGTAAGTAGAAGAAAAACAACTCCAATAAGAATAAAAGCTTCAAGCGCGATGAAAATTGTTGAATCTCCGGTAGGGAAAAAAAGTGTATAAATATCGGGAGAGAGCCTTCCGAGTATAGTCGGGCCGAGAATAATGCCGGCGAGAATTTCTCCTATAACGGAAGGGAACTTCATCCTGGTGAATAACTCGCCGATTATTTTAGCAAGCCCCAGCATTAATGCCAGTGACAGAAATAATATAATTATATCGTTTTTATTGAATATGCTCATACTGTCTGACTTTTCAGAAATTTAAAAAGTATAAAATCCTCTGTTATCTAATCTTATTTAATCTGCCTATTTTATATAAATTAAATATTGTTGCAATAAAAATTTATATAGTATTAATACCTCTTCCCGGGCTTTTATAATGTTACAGAGTGCAATAGCTGTTAATAAAATGATCAATTATTCATCATTGTGAGTATATTGAAACAATCCGGTTATGAATGAATTTATTCCATTATTCAAAGCGCATATTTACACAAACAGACTGTTGCGGCATCTTCTTTCTCATGGTAATACCGCAGCCGTTAATTTATTCGGGGACTGCTCTTTTTAAAAATATAAATCGGGTTGAAGTTTTCAACTTTAACTTGAAAATGTTTCAGCCGATAATATATATAAGAGAAATAATGCAGAAAAATGAATAGATTATCAGGATATATATTAAACCTCTATTTCCGTTTCCCCGGGATAAGATTGTTTTTCATTATGATGATTATTTTTATCATCTTCAGCTTTGTCAGTGTTATGGTGATGATATCTGATGAAGTAAAAACAGATCCTGTGGGCTGGGATAAAATGAAAATCCTTTCTCCTGCGGGAGTCTCGGCAAAAAATGTTCATGCTGACAGGAAGGGAAATCTTGTTGCTGCAGTATTTGAAGGGATCACAAAAGGGAATACGGCGATATACATAACCCTCTCGTTTGACGGAGGTACAAGTTTTGCAGCTCCTGTTAAAATATCCGAGTTTAAATCTGAAATAAGCAATAATCCAAGAGTAGCAATATCCGGTAAAGGTGAAATTTATACCACATGGTATGTCCTGTCCGGAGATGAATCCAACAGCAGTATATATTATTCAAGATCCGCTGACATGGGAGAGACATGGAGCGCGCCTGCTGTTGTTTCATTCGGCATGCAGATGGAGATACTTCCTGAACCGGGCTTTGATGATAAGGATGTATTTCATCTGTTTTTTACCTCGTACAGCGGAAACAGCTTTAATCTGTTTCATACAACTATGGATGAAAAAAAAGTATTCAGTAAACCTGAACCTGTAGTTAAAGTAAAAGGGAATATAAGAGGAGCTTTTTTCCCCGCGATTAAATTTGTAAAAAACTATATAATGGTTGTATGTCAGGGAAAGGAGGAGAGTTATTCGGACCATCTCTTTTTCACTATATCAGATGACTACGGCAGCAGCTGGAGCGGGGTGGATAGAATAACTACGGGGAAATTCAACAACCAGGCGCCGGCGATTGAAATCTATGATGATACTATATATCTCGTTTATATGAATAACAGTGAAAAGAACTGGAGTATAAACATGCTGAGAGGATACAAATTCGGTGAGAGATGGGACTCTGACCCGATAAAGATATCTACAACAAACGCAAACTGTTATTCTCCGGATATTACCAGTTCGCCGGATAATGAACTTTTTATAACATGGCATGACCTGCGTGAAAAAGGGAGCAGAATTTTTTACAGAAATTATTCCGTCAAGAGCAATGAATTGTCGGCAGAAAGTAAACTCTCAATTAAACAGGTCTCGGGTAGAAATCCTCTCTGTATTAATACATCCAGAAAGCTTGTAGTCCTCTGGGAGGAGGGGGGAAGAATCGCGGCCAACTACACGGATAATTATGTTGCGGCGCCGTCAGTTTTTTCATCAGCTCATCCGGAAGATAAATGGAGCAGGGAAAATTCCGCTGTAATCAGATGGAACAAACCTTCGGATGAATCGGGAATTGCGGGTTTTGCCACCATTACAGATAAAAATCCATATACAAATCCGACAATTCAGAACCAGAGGAGTGACGCATCAAGTACACTCGTAACCGGTCTTGATGACGGGATTACTTATTTTCATATAAGAACCATAGACGGCGCCGGGAATATGAGCCGGACGGTTCATTATAAACTCCAGGTGAGCTCTAATCCCCTTGCTCAGCCGATCGTTGTATCCGCAACCCATCCTGAAAATATGAAGTCTGATCAGACTGATGCTGTTTTCAGATGGGCGGTAAATGATTCAAGAAGACTGAAAGGATTTCTATACAGTATATCAAAGGATACTGCACTCAAACCGGAAAAGTTTATCCGGGATTTTGAGATTAAGTTCAATGAACTTGAGAAGGGAGTATATTATTTTAATATCGCGGCTGTGAGTACGACAAACCAGGTGAGCAGAGTTTCTACATACACATTTATTGTCGGCGAGGGTTTAATCAATACGGATTATCTGAAAGATATTGCTGATACAGATTATCATTTTAAGGATGATACCGGGAAAGTTATTTATCATCCTTCATTGGAACTGAATATGCCGTTTGGAGATGCGGCCACTTATAACAGCGGCAGTTTCACCGCGCTTTTAAAACCTCTGCATATTTCTCCTGAAAATGTAAGCGGCTATTCAGTGGTTATCGGAAATGAAAAAAAAGTTCCCGGTGATAAGATAAACCTGATGTCGGGAATTCTTAATATTGAAGGACTGAATAAGGGAAATTATACAGTTGGCGTTAAATGCAGGTATTTTAAAACAGTTAACGGCAGAAAGGTATATTACTGGACTGATCCTGTTTATAAAAGTTTTACAATTGTTCCTGATTCGGTAAGCTCCCCTCTCGATAAAATTTATGCCAGGCTGATGAAAAAGTTTAATTCATCGCCGTTTGTTTTTTCAATGATTATCTTTTTTTTCTCTGTCACTGTAATTTATAGAGGTTACGGGAATAGAATAATCTTTTACATTAAATTGATAAATTATAAACTTAAGTATTACTTCAGTTAGAGTTGTTTATTAGCGGGCGATGGGGCTCGAACCCACGACGTCCAGCTTGGGAAGCTGACA
>DAONFJ010000017.1:22945-47805 GCA_035403545.1 Spirochaetota bacterium | reverse complement strand
CGGGCATACCGAAGGAGAGAATTATTATAAACAGGAAAAATCCTATTAGAAAGTATCCGACATATTTTGATATAACATTTTTCTGGTCAAACATCATGAACCTTCTTCTTAATTTAATTATTTTATTTTTGTTTTGTGTCAGGATTATTTTTTTTCGGGTTTTTCAGCTTCATCGACGAGCATAACCGGAATACCATCTTTAACAGGATATTTTAAGCCGCAACCGGTACATAACAGCTTCTCATTTCGTGTGTCATATTCTAAATCACCTCTACATGCAGGACATGCAAGAATTTCAAGAAGTTTTGTATCAATCATTTTCGGCTCCGTATATAAATGGTTATTTATTTTATTAAAAGAGTTGCCTGTGAGTCAATCAAAATACTATTTTGTCAAAGTATAATACGCTAACTGTTAAAAAACCGCAGTTTATAATGATTTTTGCTGCGCCGTTGTGTTCCATTACTATGATATTAATGGTATTTTTTATTTTACGGGATAAAAATGTCAGTAAAATTTTATTTTTTTTACGGCTAAATCGTATAATAGAGTATAATATAAGGTAATTTTCACACATGTATTAAACTATCAAGAAGTCCCTGTGTCTCATGAGAGGGGAAGAATTTTGTTTTGCCACCTCCGGGGCGCGGGGGATAACATAGAATATTCAAGGAGAAATATATGAAGAAGAAAGGTGTTATCCTGTTAAGCGGCGGTCTCGATTCCGCAACTGTTGCAGCAATCGCTATAAAAGAGGGATTTACATTATCAGCTCTGACTTTTTTTTATTCGCAGAGACATGAAGTCGAAATAAAATTTGCGGAAAGGCTTGCGGAATACTTTAAAATGGAAAATCATATTAAAATTTCCATACCCGCTGAGATATTCAAAACTGCACTTACTGCAGATTCAGGTATTGATGTACCGAAAAACCGTACTATAACTGATAGCGAAATTCCTGAAACATATGTTCCTGCAAGAAATATAATTTTTCTCTCGTTCGCATTGGCTTATGCTGAATCTACCGGTGCCGAAAATATTTTTATTGGTGCTAACGCAGTTGATTACAGCGGATATCCCGACTGCAGGCCGGATTTTTTCAGTGCTTTCAAGAAGATGGCAGACGCCGGTACAAAGGCTGGTGTTGAAGGGAGAGGATTTACGATCCACACTCCTCTGATGGCAATGAATAAATATGAGATAATAAAACTGGGAACAGAACTCGGTGTCGATTATTCTCTCACCCACAGCTGTTATGATCCCTCAGCTGACGGTTCATCATGCGGTGAATGTGACAGCTGCCTTCTCAGGATGCAGGGATTTGCAAAAGCGGGAGTCCCGGATCCTACAAAATACAGAGTAAAATGAGAAGAGTATTTCTTTTTCTTCTTGATCTTATTTTTCCATGCAGATGTGTTTCATGCGGAGATGCGGTCTTTTCCGGAATGAACCATCTCTGCCTTAAATGCCGAGGTTTGATGAAGCAGTTGGATAACGGGTGCCCTGTATGCTCGGGGGTTATGCATGATGGAAACTGTTCAATCTGCGGGGATAGAAAGTTCTATCCAGTGAGGCATATTTCGCTCTTCAGCTACGAAAAAGTATCGAAAACGGCGGTTCATTCTCTTAAATTTGAGGGAATGAAACATGTTCACAAGGTTTTTGTTCCTCATATATGCAGCAGAATTGATGATTTTAATGAGAAAATAGATATAGTAACATCTGTTCCTATGAACAGGAAAAAACTGGTTAAACGCGGTTATAATCAATCAAAACTTCTCGCACAGGGCGTCAGCAGGAGAACGGGGATTGAATTTTATGATGTTTTGAAAGAAATGAAGAATACTGCACAGCAGAGAAGCCTTAATTATAGTGAGAGATTCATAAATGTTATTGACAGGTACGAAACTGTAAATAATACTAAATTGGCAAATAAAGTAATTCTTCTTATTGATGATGTTTTTACAACTGGAGCAACAATAAATGAATGTTCCAGGAAGCTGATTTTGTCAGGAGCCGCTAAAGTTTTTTCTATAACAGTAGTCCGCTCTGACTTAAAAAAGCTTGAAAATGTTTAAAAAAAGAGATAGAATAATCATAAATATGATAATATAATTGGAGCTGGTGATGGAAAGAATTTCACATGATAATTATGAACTCATAATACTGGAAGGACGGGTTGATCAGGCTGAGTCTGAAGAACTTGAGTCTATTTTAAGTGATTGTGTTGAAGACGGAAAGATAAATATTTGTATTGATATGATTGATGTTAAGCATATCTGCAGTTCCGCTCTTGGAGTTCTGGTTGCTATTAAAAGAAAAATTAAGGATAACGAGGGAGACATTAAACTTGTTATCGCAAGTGATAATCTTATTAAGCTTTTTGAGACTACAATGCTTAATAAAGTTTTTGAAATCTATGAATCAAGACGCGAATGTCTTTCTAACTTTGATTGATAACCGGCTATGAGTGATAATTTAAAGAAGATTCTTGAACCGCTCGCGGATGATCTTTTGCGTGTTGATGAAAAAATTAAATCTCATCTGGAAACCGGTGTTCCAATTATTGATGACAGTTCTATGCACCTTTTTTTTAAGGGCGGGAAAAAGATAAGGGCGTCACTTGTACTTCTTTCTGCCGGCCTTAAATCAGGTATAACCGATGATGTTATAGACCTTGCCGCTGCTGTTGAGATAATTCACGCTGCATCCCTTATACATGATGATATTATAGACAAATCGTTTATGAGAAGAGGCCTTATATCCGTACCGAGTAAATACGGGGACAAGGTCGCGGTACTCGCCGGTGACTATATGTATTCTGTTGCTGTTAATATAGCGGTTAAGAGTAAAAACGATAGGATTCTGGAATCAATTTCAGGTGCTACAAAGGAGATGGTTAAAGGTGAACTTTATCAGATAGAGTATTCTAATATTGATAAAATTACCGAAGAACATTATTTCAATATCATTGAGAGAAAGACTGGCAGGTTAATGGCAACAAGTGCTGTAATAGGTGCAATAAAAGCAGGGCTTAAGCCTGAAGAATGTGATATAATTTATAATATCGGCCTTGATATGGGGTTTGCATTTCAGATTATTGATGATACATTTGATTTCAGCGACAGCAGTTCAATAACAGGGAAAGATGTCGGGAATGATTTTAAGGACGGGAAAATTACTCTCCCGTTTATTTATATCTTAAAGAGCGGTTCTGAAAAAGAGAAGCAGAATGTAAGAAATTTTGCCGATAATCCTGATAATGCTGATTGGGAGAAAGTCCGGGATATGATTCATTTATCAGGAGCTTTTAATTATTCAATCAACAGAGCCGGCGAGTTCGCGAAAAAAGCGAAAAAGCAGCTTGAGATTTTTCCTGACTCCGGTAATAAAGAGATCATTCATAATCTGATTAATTTTATTGTTGAAAGAAATTATTAAACAAGCATTGTTTATCGGACAAGGGCATTTGATTTATGGAGGTATTTATGTTATCCAGAGAAAAAGAAGAGCTTCTTAAATATTACAATCTCGGTCTGACCGCTTACAAGCAGAGGAAATGGGATGATGCTATTCGTTCTTTTGAAATGGCATTGAAGCTCTATCCGGGTGATGGTCCTTCGGAGCTTTATCTTGAGAGATCTAAAACATTCAAAGAAACACCGCCGTCGGAAGATTGGGATGGTGTTTATGTTATGACTACAAAATAGTCTTTGTTTTATGTTGAACAGAAGTGAACTTGAATTAAGAAAAATTAGTTTTTAGAAAGCAATTACCCGAAAACCGGTACAAAGATTAAATCGTAGTTGTGTATTTGCGTGGCGATGATTATAAATAAACGGTTTTTGAACAAATACAAAAAATAGAGTCAGGAAAAAATAATGGCAAAGAAGGTTATTCAGGTTAATAAAAATCCGGTTTATGATATCGGAATGATTTCAACAGTTTTTAATAAAAATACGGAATTTTACGGTGAGCTTACTTTTAAAAAGTCTCTTCAGATAAACGGGAGATTTGAAGGAGAGATAAGTTCAGGCACATATCTTGTAGTTGGTGAAGAAGCTGTTATTAAGGCCAATATAAAGGCTGATACTGTTATCATCAAGGGTACCGTATATGGCAACATTGAGGCTGTAACAAGACTTGAAATTCATACAAATGGAAAGCTTTATGGAAATATAAGAACTAAAAAGCTTATGATTTCTGATGGTGTGGTTTTTGAAGGGAAGTGCGAAATGATTAAACCATACGAAAAAAAGCTGAAAAAAGGTGATGAGTCCCTCGATTCAGCAGAACCGGAAGAGACCCCTGCGTAATTGATTCAGCTTAGAATCATTTTGAATGAGATGTAAAGAAGCAGGACTCCAAAAATTTTTTTCAGAATTTGCGGATTGATATTAAGTGCCAGTTTGCTTCCGGCCCAGGCACCAATTATAAATACGGCAGCTATAACAGCTGCTGTTTTTATATCGGCATGGCCCGCTTTGTAATACTCAAGTGCAGCGAATATTCCGATTGGCGGGATCATGGCTATAAGTGTTGTCCCCTGAGCTGTGATCTGGTCATATCCTGCTAAAAAAATAAGTGCCGGTACCATTACAATTGCTCCTCCAATGCCGAGAAGACCGCTTGCAATTCCACCTCCTAAGCCTATTAAAACTATAACGAATATATTCATATATTTCCTTCCGCAATTTAATTTTTGATTACTGAAAACAACTATATTTAAGACTTAATGCCTATTGATATTTTAATGAAAGTAAACAATATTTTCAATTTATTCTAAGGATTCTATCTCGCATATTAAATTTTAAAATTTCAATGGCATACTGCGGAGTTGAAATAAAGCTGCTGCAACCGGGTTTTATTCAGATTAAACTTTTTCAATACAGAACTATTGAAACTCAATGAATCAATGTACCGGTTTTAAAACAAGTAACCTGAAATATCAGGAATTTGTTAAATCCGATTAATAATGTCATTGATTATTAAACCTGCAGCCATAAGTCCAAAAATTCCAGGCATGAATGAAATACTTCCCTGCATTCTTTTCCCTGTCCCTGTCTCCGGTTCACGGACTTTATTAAGATTTTCCGTGGAGTAGATACATCTTACCCCGGTTTCAATTCCTGCTGCTTTAAGCCGTTTTCTCATCACACGGGCAAGAGGGCAGTATTCTGTTCTGCTTATGTCATCAACTTTTATTTTTGATGAATCGAGTCTGCTGCCGGCTCCCATTGATGATACAAAAGGTATATTTTTTTTTACCAGTTCAGCAATCAATGAAGTTTTTGAATCTATTTCGTCGATGGCATCTATTGCGTAGAGGTATTCATCTTTTGGTATTAATCTGCTGATATTTTCAGGTGTTAAGCGTTCACTGATTGTAACCACATTCATTTCAGGATTAATGTCTTTCAGTCTTTTCATGGCTGCTTCGGTTTTCAGTTCCCCCATAGTTGAAGAGAGTGAGAGTATCTGCCTGTTTATATTTGATGGAGTTACACAGTCATAATCGGCTATTATCATTGTACCGACACCGGCTCTGGCAATTGCTTCAGCTGCATAACCGCCGACTCCGCCCAGCCCGAATACTGCAACAGTAGATTGCAGCAGTTTGTTCAGATTCTCGGTTCCTATAAGTATTTCTGAGCGTGTAAGGTCTATCATAGGTTCAGTCCAAAAATTTTTTTTGCGTTAAAGGTTGTTGTTTCAGCAATGGTTTCTTCGGCAACTCCGAGTATTTCAGCCGCAGCTTTCAGATTCAGCAGTATGTTTGAAGGCACATTCGGCTTAAGCGTGTTTACCGGAGGTATATCCGGGCTGTCTGTTTCGAGGAGAAAATGGTCAGGGTAAATCCGTTTAAGTACATCACTTCGTTTTTTACTGTTCTTATATGTGAGCGTTCCTCCCATGGAGAATGCCAGTCCTTTTTTAATCAGAATTTCGGTAAGCTCCAGGCTGCCTGAGTAAGCATGAAGTATTCCGCCTCGACACGGTATTCCAATCCGGCTGATCGATTCAATCAGCTCATTGAATGCGCCGCGGCAATGAATGATTATCGGGATATTTGTTTCAACTGCATACTGCAGCTGAAGTTCAAATATTTCACGCTGAAGGTTAAATTGCGGAGATTCAATTTTCATGTCAAGTCCGATCTCTCCGACTGCGATTGCCCCGATTCCGGAAGCTCTATCAAGTTTTATCTTTATATCCCGGTCAGATTCTGTTACATACCATGGGTGAACTCCGATACTGAACTCAACCTGGCTGAATTTTTCATGGATGCTTTTTGATTTTTCCCATTCACTATAAGTAACAGAGGATGTGATAAGTTTAACAATACCTGCGTTTACTGCGTTATCGATTATTGAACTGATACAGTCGTTAAACTCCGGAGCCTCGAGATGGCAGTGTGCATCGACAAGTTTCAGATTGGTAAATCCCCCTTAGCTTTTAGCTGTTTTATTCCTGCTTTCAACATACAGTTCGGCATCTCCCATTGATATAAAAAACTTATTTTTGCCGTCCATATCAAAATCGGTTGCGAACGCTGCATAGTGTTTACCGCAGACAATAAGCATTTCCCGTTCAGGGAACAGGCTGAACAAATATTTGAGCTGCGATACTTCTCCCTCGTCCATTTCATTGATCAGCCGGTAGTCAAATATTACAACAGTATCTGCGAGTGTTCTAAGAAAAGCGCCTGTGAATATTTTTTTTCTTTCATTCATGGCATTTTCGGATTTAAGTGTAAACCGGAAAGTTATATATGTAATATTATCCTGCCGGTCAACGATGATGTTGTTGACATCATTTTTTGCCATCATCATTCTTTTTTTTCTTGCATCAGCAATCGAAGACCTGCTCTTGCCCGACAATATATGTTCATCACAGTTTTTTGAAATATAATCTGCCACACCAAGTTTCATCGCAAGGAGTATATCCTCTTTTCTCGTTTTAGAAGAGTACATTATGACGGGAATATTTTTTGTAAATTCATCTTTTTTTAATTCTTTCAGTACATCGTATCCGTCCATGTCGGGCATTACAATATCAAGAATAATCAGATCAGGATTTCCTGTCCGGGCCAGTTCAAGTCCCTCTTTTCCGGTTTGGGAAGTTATTATGTTGTGCCCGTCTTTTTGCAGAATATCTGAAGTTATTTTAAGGACAAGTTTTGAATCATCTATTATAAGTATAAGTCCTGAAATTTTTTCATCAAAGTTTAAATCTTTCGGGGAGGGGAGATCCTTTTTAGCCTGCTCCTGCTTCATTATATCTACTGCTAATCTGTTTACTGTCCGTATTACGTGGTCATCGGAGAACGGTTTTACTATAAAGCAAGATGCGCCTTTTATGATCCCGTCAAGAATCATTTTTTCCTGGTTGTTTGCACTCACAATTATTATTTTAGCATCAGGGTAGACCTTCCGGATTGCTTCAGTAGCGTCAATACCATTCATCCCGGGCATATTTATATCCATGGTGACTATATCCGGTTTATATGTTCTATAACAGGTAAGGGCGTCATCACCTCTTTCGCATTCGCATACAATATTGTGACCGGCTTTGGTGAGGATGTCGGTAAGTTTTTTTCGTACGAGTTTTGAATCATCAACAAGCATTATCTTCGCCATGATATATTTAACCTGAACTTTATTTATTCCCCTATTATTTTAACCAGAATTCTCTTCTGTCTGCGGCCGTCAAATTCAGCGTAGTATATCTGTTCCCACGGCCCGAAATCAAGGCGTCCTCCGGTGACAGCTACTACGACTTCCCGTCCCATGATAGTTCTTTTTATGTGAGCGTCTCCGTTATCCTCTCCCGTGTTGTTGTGTCTATATCTGCTGACAGGTTCATGAGGAGCAAGTCCTTCAAGAAAATCATCAAAATCTTTTATTAAACCGTTTTCCGCATCGTTGATATATACACTGGCGGTTATATGCATCGCGTTAACAAGGCAGAGTCCCTCCTTTATCCCGCTTTTATCAAGTTCACTTTTAATATCCTGAGTTATATTTATATACTCTCTTCTTGTTTTTGTATTCATTGTAAGGTATGCTGTATGTGATTTCAATTACTTACCTCCGCTATTTTCTATCAAGAGCCATCGCTATGACGGTGACGGGATGAAGTACTTTATATTTTGTGTTCATCTCAATCTGCATCTTGCATGTTTCACAGTCGGTTATAACAAATTCGGGTACAGCTTTATCTATAAGAGTGAAAAGATTTTTACCCACAGAAAGCGAGATATCATAGTTTTCTTTTTTAAATCCGTAGGTCCCCGCTATGCCGCAGCATTCAGAGTTGAGAACAATCAGTTCAAGGCCGGGGATATTTTTTAAAACACCGAGAGTGTACATCACTCCTCCCATCCGTTCGAGGTGGCATGGCGAATGATACGCGGCACGGATTCCCAGAGGTTTCATTTTGGGAATATTGCCGGAGAGAAATTCATTGTATATGAATTTAGTCGCGAACTCCACCCTGTCGGCTATACCTGAATTGTCGAGTTCAAGAAAACTGGAGTATTCATTTTTAAGAGCAAAAGTACAGCTTGAAGATGTTGCAACTATTTTTGATTCGTTATTACCTTTCTGAAGAGATGAAATATTATATAAGGCATTTTTTTTTGCTTTTTCAATATATCCGTTAGCGATAAGAGGAACGCCGCAGCACTTCTCTTTTTTCATCTCCACGCCATATCCGAGCGCGTTCATAACCTTAACAAATTCACGTCCGAGTCTGTTATTATTGTAATTAACATAGCATCCGTGAAAATAAATTATTTTTTTTGAGAATTCGCTCTGGCTCCATCGTAATTCTTTTTTGAAAATTCTCCTGAAAGTTGTTTTTTCGTAAGCAGGAAATACTGTTCTGTATGGAATCTTCAGGAATACATGCATAAAGACACGGACTATAGCTAATCCTATTATAAAGTTTACAATAGTACTGAAAAGAGTTGCCATACCGCCTACCAGATCTGTCCTGCTCATGAAGAAATCCCGCGGCCTGAACCAGTGTATTTTCAGATAGTTCCATTTTGCATTCTGTATAATCTCTGCAATTTTTACATCAGAGGGGCAGGCTATCTCGCATCTTTTGCAATTAGTACAGAACTTAAGTGATGAATCGACCAGTTCGGGATTTTTAATTCTTAATCTCTCCGCGTCGGGGCCTGATGCTTTAGGTCCGGGGAAAAGATGGGTTGCCTGAGATACCGGGCAGTACATGCTGCACACTGTACATTTTATGCAATGGTCAAAACTTATATTTTCGATCTTAATCATTCTTAATTTCCTTGATTATTCTTTCAGCGCATCTGAATCCTGTTGCTACGGCAACTCCTCCTCCGCATCCTTCACTTACAGGATTGTACCCGGAAAGTACAGACCCCGCGCAGAACAGATTTTTTATGGTTTTACCGTTTTCAGAGACAGGATTAAACCTGTTATCAGTTTCAACTCCGAAGCCGAGGAACGGGTGACTTTTTTTATCAAAGAATGTGCTGTTGTACCATTTACTTCTTTTGTTGTCGCTCTTTACTTTCAGGCCGAATAACGGTTCCGAAATTGTGTCAAATCCTGCAGACAAACCGCCGCTGAAAAAACTTCCTGTAGTGAGTACATAGAACTTTGACGTAACCGGGATATTTCCTGAATTTCTGGTGGTCAGGAACTCAACCTGATCTTTTTTAACCGACCCTGAAACTACACGTTCTCCCGCGATATATTCGCCGCCAAGATTTATGAAGCTGTTTTTAAGAGCGTGATCAAGGCGGAGTCCGAGAATTGACGGCGGGAGTGTAGGAATCTCGTAAATAAATTTTCCTGTCATATCCTCAAGTTTTTTTCTTATCGCCTTGTAGTTGTTTACTCCTATAAATGCAGGGAGAGATACAGCCGTTGCTCCGCCTGATGCTTTTTTGATTTCTTCTGCTATACGCGGCAGATAGCGTTCTGTTTCAAAAATTCTTGCTATATCGATAGACCTGAATTCGTGAAGATTTTTTTCAGTGTTCATGTAATAGGGGAGTGATATATTCCCGAGAATTATTTCTGTATCTTTAAAGAGCCTGTTTTTTTTGAGATTAGCAGCGGTCTGTTCCGGGTAGTAGTCCCGGAATCCCTTGAAATTTAATATCGCGAGTTTTTCATGCGAGTCTACTATGTCTGTAACTCTTGCGCTGAATACACTCTCCTGCGACAGGTATGTCGGTTTTAATGATCCCAGTGTTGTTATATGAAAATGATTGAAATCATTGTTGCTGTTGAGGTTTATTCCCTCCTGCGAGAGCTTTTCTGTTATAAAACTGATGCTTCCCCGTATTCCGGGGATTCCTGTTTTAGCATACGGGTGCCCGGTGTTTTCTTTCACCATTGTTTTCAGGTAGTCAAAAGGTTTTTTTATTACCTCACCCTTTGTATCGTAGCCCGCAATATCGATCGATCCTGACGAGAAATGAAGCGAGTTCATTCCGCCGGATATTATAGCTGTATGGAGCCCGTGTGAAGCGCATTTGATTCCGCAAGTAAGCCCCGCGAGTCCTCCTCCAATAATCAGACAGTCATAAATCACTTCAGTTTCCTCTTTATCTTTTTGTTATCTTTGTTATTAGTATTCTCTTCTGTAATGTTATCTATTTTTGTGTTATCTTTTTTCTTTCCGTCTTTCATATGTGATATTCCGAACAGCCCCTGATATATCCAGTAGGTAAATTCAGCTTCCCTCAGCCCGTCACCCCACAATACCGGTTTCATTCCTTTCCATCTTTCTTCAAGAAAATCTTTCAGAAGTTCAACGGATTCGTCCGGAGCAGCCCCTCCGAATTCCTGGAGAAGCCCCGAAGCTCTATATGCGCAGAGTTCACCCTGGCATGGCCCCATGCCGATTCTTGTTCTTCTTCTCAGGTCTACAAGGTCCTTTACTTCGAGTTTTTTAATGGCGTATTCTATCTCGCCTTCAGTTACCATTTCACATTCGCATATGACACGGTAGTTTTTTTTATCTCTTGTCATTATGCTGTGAAGTCTCTGCCCGTGCCTGTATAAAGTTGATCCCACAACCGAGTCCGGAATCCCGGTGAAATCTTTGATTCTCGATTTTCTGCTGATTTTTTTTTCAGAGCCGGGCAGAGGTATGAGATGAGTTGAACATTCTTTTTTAACACCAAGTTTTTCGCAGGCAAGGTCGGCTGTTTTTTCGGCCATGAGCCTGTAAGTCATGAGCTTTCCGCCTGCTATGGTGATCATTCCATCCAGCCCGTCCCTTTCATGATGATCGAGCAGCGCTATCCCGCGGCTGATGTTTCTTCCCTGTGTCTCTCCTGTGACCGCCAGCAGAGGCCTTACTCCGCAGTAGGCCCTCAGTGCCCGTGTATGACGGACATTCGGTATGAGCATCTCTCCGTCCCGCAAAAGAACTTCTATCTCCTCGTCATCCACTGTGAGTTCATTAATTCTGTCATAGGATATCTCTTTTGAAGTTGTTCCTATTAGTGAAACTGTATCACCGGGAACTATAATGTCCCCGTCTGCAGGCGGACGGCATCTGTTGACGACAACGTTATTTATCCTGTAGTCGATTATGAGCATCGAACCTTTTGATGGAAACATTTTGATCTCAATACCCGCGAGAGCACATAACTCCTGCCCCCAGACACCGGATGCATTTATTACAAGATCTCCGTATATCTCTGTTTTATCCCCTTTTATATCTACACATTCAACACCGGTAACTTTTGCTCCGGTTTTTTTGACGCCGGTAACTTTTGTATGTGTAAGAATTATAGCCCCTCTCTCTTTCGCATCGAGAATATTGGCGGAGGAGAGCCGAAACGGATCTATTGTCCCGTCCGGAACAACCAGTGCGGAAAGTATATTCGGATTAAGGTTGGGTTCAATAGAAAGAGCTTTCCTTATACTTATTTCTTTTGCTTCTATACCGGCATATTTGCATCCGTCAATCAGGTTTCTGTGGTATGCCGGATCATCTTCGGGAAGGGTTACAAATAGCCCGCCGGTTTCTTCAACACAATGGCTTGCAATTTTTTTAAGTATTTTGTTTTCTCTGATGCATTCCCTGGCAGATTCATGATCTTTGACCGCGTAACGTGCGCCGGAATGGAGCAGTCCGTGATTTCTTCCGGTTGTACCTGAAGCGATATCATTTTTTTCTATGAGGACACACTTTAATCCCCTGATGGATATATCCCGTGCAATACCTGCTCCGGTGGCTCCACCTCCTATAATTATTACGTCAGTTTCAATTTTTTTCATTTATGCAGTTCCCCGGGATTTCTAAAAGGCTGAAATATTAATTGCGCGAAGCTTAATAAAAAACAGCATGTTATGGTATGTCAAATATTATATCTGTTTGTTTGTAATAAAAAACGCTGTTAATGAATAAATACTAAAAAAATTGACATTTTAAATCGTAATTAACATCCTTGTACCAGCAGGTGAAATATGAACCTATTGAATAAAATAAATTCTCCTAAAGATCTGAAAAAACTCTCCATTGAAGAGATGAATCAGCTTGCTGAAGAAGTAAGATGCTATATGCTTGATGTGATTTCCGAAAGCGGGGGCCATCTTGCTTCATCCCTGGGAGTGGTAGAGCTTACAATCGCTCTTCACTATGTTTTTAATACTCCTGTTGACAAGATAATCTGGGATGTTGGCCATCAGACCTATTCCCATAAAATACTTACAGGGAGAAGGGAGGAGTTTAAAAATATAAGACGCTACGGCGGAATAAGCGGTTTTCCGAAAAGGAATGAATCTCCTTATGATCCTTATAATGTAGGGCACAGCAGTACCAGCATATCTCTTGCTGTGGGTGAAGCTGTGGGACGTGATCTGTCGGGTAAAAAATATAAAGTAGTTGCTGTAATCGGCGATGGTTCCCTTACGGGTGGGATGGCGTTTGAGGCCCTTAATCATATAGGGCATATAGGCAATGATGTAATTATAATTCTTAATGATAATGAACATTCAATTTCAGAAAACGTAGGTGCGCTTTCAACTTATCTCACAGAAATGATTTCGCGGAGTTTTTATAACAGGTTCCGGAAGAAATCGATGAAGATGATAAAGAGCATTCCCTGGCTCGGCGATTATATATTCACTTTCATGTTCAGGGTTTTCTCTTCATTTAAAAGCTTCATAATTCCGGGGCAGCTTTTTGAAAATCTGGGAGTAAGATATTTCGGCCCTGTTGATGGTCATAATATTATGAAGCTGATTGAAATTCTTGACAGGGTCAAAGATATAAATTCAGGGCCGAAAATAGTACACGTAATTACAAAGAAAGGGAAGGGATTTGTTCCCGCGGAGTGTGATCCCTGCAGCTTTCACGGGACAGGGCCGTTTGACCGGTGTTCCGGCGAAAGGATGTCCAAAGACGGAGGTGAATCATATTCTTCAATTGCGGGGAGAACTTTAGCCGTTATTGCCAGGAAAGATGAAAAGGTTGTTGCCGTTACTGCTGCAATGAAGGAGGGGACAGGTTTAACCGAATTTGAAAAAGTTGCCCCTTCAAGAATTTTTGATGTAGGTATTGCAGAGCAGCATGCAATTACTTTCTCGTCAGCTCTGGCATCAACCGGGCTTATCCCTTTTGTTCCTATATACTCTACATTTCTGCAGCGCGGTTACGACCAGCTTATTCATGACACGGCTACGATGAAACTTCCTGTAAGATTTTTAATTGACAGGGCCGGTGTAGTCGGTGATGACGGCGAAACACATCACGGGCTTTTTGACATATCCATGATCAGAAGTATCCCGGAGTTTGAGTTTTATGCTCCATCAAATGGTGAAGAACTTCGTGATTTAATATACTACGCGTGGAAACACTCATCCGGACCCGTTGCAATAAGATATCCGCGCGGGACTTCACATACTGATAAACTCAATGTAAAGGAACATGGTGAGTTTATTCCGGGGAAATTAAGAATACTTACAAAAGGGAATGATGCTGCAATTTTAGCTCTTGGAGATATGGTGCAGGTCGCGCTTGAAACAGAGGCAATTCTGAGAGAAAAAGGATTTGCTGTGACTGTAGTTAATATTCTCTCGATAAAACCTCTTGATATTACAGGCATAGAGAAAGTTATAAAAAGATGCGGAAAATTTATTACTCTCGAGAATGGTTTTATCTCCGGCGGGATCGGCGAATATATCTATTCCAGAATTGATTCTTCATTATGTGCCAGGCGGCTGTTTAATGGAGGATTCCCGGAAAAATTTATCAGTCATGGAACGGTCAATGAACTTTTCAGTGAGAACAGGCTCGACCCCCAATCTATTGCCGTACGAATAGAAAAGGGAATTTCTGCAAAAAAAAGTTCCAGGAAATAACAAGCCTGTCTTTTTTAATCGTTTTTTACCTTATGTAAAGATATATATAAAATGACTGGTTAGTCGGTTTTATCTTTATTGTTTCTGATTGCACAAAAACATATAAATATTAAATGGCAAAAAAATCATGAATCTTGCAGAAAAAATTACAAAAGACCTCAAGTGCTTTCACAAAAACGGTTTGATTGATCTAAACAGGACTAAACCGGGGACAGAATCTCAGGGTGAATATTATTACGCGCATCTTCCGCTGGCATTAATTGATGCCGTTTTTTCAAAAGGCCTGGCTTACAGTGCAACAGCAAAAGTTGTAAACAGCTACTGCGATTATTTCAGGATGCAGAGGAACAGATCAGGTGACTCCTTCCCTGATACTGCTGATCAGGAATCGATATCCCGGTTTCTGAAAAAATTCATTTATGAAGGAGAATACAGTTTCAGGACAGAAATTTTTAAGAGTAATGAACCTGCAACGTCAAAAGTGGACAGTAAATCCAGGGCTATGGCCGTTTTTGATTTTGCCGATCTCCTCCATGAGAATGGTGTCGAATACTTTCAGGATATTGAAAAAGTTCTGTATGACAGAAGTTTTGCGGAAGACGTAATTAATGTAACAGGGATGACGGATGATGGACTGAATTATTTTTTCATGCTTTCGGGGAGTGACGAAACGGTACGGCCTGTCAGATCAACAATAGATTTTATTAATGGCATATCGAATGATAAAGCAGGGCATGAGAATTCAATTGAAGTTGTTAATGAAGTATGCGGCAGACTAAAATCTGAATTCAGCAATATAACGCCACGGATGCTTGGATTTTTAATATGGGAGTACATCGGAAAGACAAAACATGACTTTTCGCATTAATATTTTTCAGATTGTATCTGTTCTCTCAATATCACCCGTAATTAATCAGTTGTGCATGAACCTGAAAAATGAACCGTAATTTTTTTATTCTTCCGCTGATATAGACCAGTAGACTCTCAGCGTTCGGCAGAACTGCTTTTATTCTAAAATGTATATTAAAGAGTTATTACTGATAAAGATATTCATTCAATTAACTTTTGTTTATTTTTATTATTAATGTTGCAAATTATTCCTCCTGATGATCTAATTACCTGAAGTTATTATAAATACATTAAAAAGATGAATAATGGAGCAGTAATAATCCCGGATTTTTTGCAGGATTAAAAGCGGATGCTGTCCCTTAATAAGTACCGCAGGATCGCTGCCGGTTTAAAATGTTTTTTATATCAGACGATAAATTTATGATTGAGGTAATGCTATGAGCACCAAAAAAATTCTTATAGTTGATGATGATTCCGACATAATTGTTTCTATGAAAAGGGTTCTCGAAAGCGCCGGCCATATTGTTGAAACTGCAAAAAATGAAAAAGACTGCATGGATTTATTTTTTAAATTTAAACCTCAAATAATTTTTATGGATATGATGATGGAGAACATGGATTCAGGATTAACTCTCTGCAGAAATATCCGGGAAAAGGACCGCAAAGTTGCAATTTACATGTTAAGTTCCGCAGGTGATGAGTATGCCGGAACACTTGATATGCACGAAGTAGGTTTTAACAGTTCAATATCAAAACCCCTAAGCCCTGAACGTCTTCTTGAGATTGTGGATGAGTTGTAGTATATACCCCCTCCCGTCAGGGAGAGGATATGCACTCTACACTTAGGGGGTTTTTTAATTAGCAATAATATCGTGTGTTTGTATTTTATAATTTTAATATAATCTAAAACTTTTAAAAATCAAGCTTATTTTTAAACTTATTATCCGATTTTATTTTAAATTTAAAAAAAACTGGCATTGATACCGTTAATATAATAAATATAAACTGATCCCTCCGTGTATTTTAAGGAGGCTGCTGCTTTTAAAATTATGCTTGAACAGAGTCAGGGCGGAAAATAATCTGCCTTTTCACTAAGGGAGAATTCGTTATAATGAAATTTAGATCTATACTATTGATATTATTATTCTCATTCATTCTTATTTGTAAAATTTCATGGGGAGTAGTTTCTGAAGAGGCTGATTCACAGCTAAGTTTCAAAGAAGTCTGGGGTTATCTTATGAGAGGTGAGGAGAAACTTTTTAATAAAGAAGCCCCGATCACCGATATCTTCTATTTCAGTGCTGCAGTAAATGAAAAAGGAAGAATTAATACTTCAGTAAATCCTCCATTCGCCCCGGTTTTTGCAGGAGGCAGGCAGAGAATCCATCTTGTAATATCTGATTTATCAAATCCTTCGCGAATGCACTTATGCCTGAATAAAAAGTATGGAGTAAGATATCACTTATTAAAAGATATTGAAGAGGTTTCTGCTAAATTTGACGGCATACAGATTGACTTCGAAGCTGTGGAGAACAGGGACAGCGCTGTTTTTATAGCTTTTCTGCGTGATTTAAAAAAGGCACTCCCTCATGATAAGATATTAAGTGTAGCTGTACTTCCGAAACGTATGTATGTTGATGATGCCTATGATTACCCCGCAATATCACGAATTGCGGACCGTGTGCTTGTAATGGCATATGATCAGCATTGGAGTACAAGTAAACCCGGTCCGGTGGCATCGTTGTCATGGTGCCGGGAAGTTGCGGATTATGCTTCAAAAACTATTTCAAAGAAGAAACTGATTATGGGCCTTCCGCTTTACGGAAGGGAATGGCGTGATCAGGGATTCAGCCGTGCAATAAGATGGAACCAGGCAAATGCGCTTTTAGAAAGAGATGACGCAGTGATAGAATACTCTCTCGATGAGGGATTCAAAGTGATGTACGATGAAAATATGAAGAGCACTTTTTACTATGATGATATAAAAGCGACAAGGCAGAAGCTGACTTTATACAGCGACTACAATGTCGGGGTCGGTTTCTGGAGACTTGGTATGGAAAATGAAGGTTTATGGAATATCATCAGAGTCTCAGACGGAGGATGACAAACCGGGCCTGTTCTTTATACCCAGCATATTGCAAAACCTGAATCTTTGCGGATTACTTCAATACATTTTTTTTTCATCAGCCGGTCGATTTCTTTTGTTACAAATCCGGAATCCCGTCCGGTTTTTTCCTCTATAAAAGAAGATAGATTATTAATTAAATCTTCACGGTTTGCCGATTCAGCCCCGCTGAAGTTTTCTATGATTTTATTTTGTACCAGTTCCATATTGAAGTTGTAAAGTTCAGCTTTCCTCAGCAGGGCATCGTCTTTTTCAGAAATGGTTTCACCCCTTTCTTTTTTTAAGGCTGCATCTTTCATGTAATTTTTCAAAGATTCATAGAAGTCATTCACGATTTTATCTATACTGCCGGGTGAGATTCCATTTGTGCTGCATACAGATCTGTTGGCATCATAAAGATCCCAGTCGTCAGTAAGTATACTTATTCCATATTCTTCAGATTTTTCTCTTACCTCAGTCCCGGGGAACGGCGCGAGGATATGTATCCCGAATTCCATGTTAATGTCACGTGCAAACCGCAGCGTGTTCATTATAGTTTCTTCAGTTTCGCCGGGGAGGCCTAATATATATGATGCGAGCGGCGTAATCCCGGCTTTTCTGCACATGTCTGCCGCTGTGCGGCATTTCTCAAGTGTGGTTTTTTTCTTTACTATGTCCAGTATCTGCTGGTTTCCGCTTTCAATTCCGAAGCAGAGAGTTGTACAGCCAGCTTCTTTAAGTTTATAAAGCAGATCTTCCGGGATTGTATCTACTCGTGCAAATGCGGTCCACGCCTGATTGATTCCCCTGGAAATAATTCCGTTACAGATTGCAATGCATCTTTTTTTATTTGAAGTGAAGAGGTCGTCCGATATATTAATCTGGCTGAAACCAATTCGGGAAAGCATCTCAAACTCATCGATAACCCTTTCAGTATCATAGTATCTTAGCTTTTTTCCGACCATTTTTCTACCCAGGCAGAATATGCAGCTGTGCGGGCATCCTCTTGAAGTTATCATATTCACAGGCAGATCCATTGCCTTATACTTTGAAAGAGCCGCAAGATGTCTTGCGGGATAAGGCAGAATATTAATATCTGCTATAAGATCTCTATCCGGTGTATGATGAACTTTTCCTTCGGAAATATATGATATCCCGTTGACTGCAGCAATGTTTTTTCTTTCATATAAAGTCTTTAAGAGTTCAGTAAAAGTAATCTCTCCTTCACCCCGAACAATAAAATCGACAACTCCTGAGTTTAATATACCTGCGGCATCAAAGGTCACATGAGCTCCACCCATAACAGTGATGATTCCGGGTGCAATCATTTTGTAATCTTTCAGGATGGACAGAGATTTTTTTACCGTCATTGAGACGGCAGTGGCACCGACAATGTCTGGTTTGAACTCATCAATAATGGATTTATACCTGTCTATAGAACAGTGCTCGATTATATAATCTTCTATTCTGACTTCGCAGCCTTCTTGAATAAGGTAGGCTGCAAGCGACATCAGTCCGAATGGCGGAGATGGATGTTCTTCAAAAGGGTATGGAGGATTTATAAGAAGTATTTTTTTCATAACGGGTAAACCTTTCATGACTAGTTCCGGGGGGAAGAATTTTATATGTAACATTATATACAATACCTGAATTCTGTAAAGTTAATTTTTTACTTATAAGTGAAATTCAAGGTTGAAATACTAAACAGCATGAGTTATATTAGATTATTATAAACCGTAAGGAGGTTTAATCTTTATGGGTAATTTGACAATGCCGGTATTGTTTATCGGGCATGGTTCACCGATGAATGCCATCCATAACAATGACTATACAGCTGATATAAAGAAGCTTTCTGTAAGACTGCCCGAGCCCGCAGCAGTGCTGGTAATTTCAGCTCACTGGCTGACAAGGGGGACAAGAATTACTTCAGGTGATAAGCCTGATCAGATATATGATTTTTACGGCTTTCCGGACGAACTATACACTATCAAATATCAGCCTCCGGGTTCGCCGGAGATAGCTGCCATGGTGTCAGAATCTGTTAAAGGTGCAGCCATTACTCCTGATGAAGACAGGGGAATTGATCACGCGGCATGGGCTGTTTTAAGGCATATATTTCCTGATGAAAATATCCCGGTACTTGAGCTGAGTCTCGATATGAATGTACATCCGGCGGATCATTATAAAATCGGCAAGGCATTGTCGGGATTGAGAGATAAAGGCATCCTAATTATGGGGAGCGGAAACATTGTTCATAACCTGTCTGTAATGGACTATTACGAAGGTGTTGAACCGCAGGACTGGGCTGTTGAATTTGATAAGCGCGCCGGGAAATGCCTCCTTGAGGATAATCACACTGAACTTATTGAATATGAAAAATGGGGTAAAATTGCGAAATATGCGGTTCCTACTGACGAGCATTATATTCCTATGCTTTACGCTGCAGCTCTTAAAAAAGAAGGGGAGCGTCTTGAGTTTATTCATGAGTCGATCCATCACGGGACTATATCCATGAGAAGCTTTATTATCAGCTGATTTAGAATTTTAATTTTTTGATTTCTTCCGGTATTTTTTCTGATTTAAATTACGTTAAAGAAAATGATTTGCCAAATAGAGTAATGGGAATATTCCTGTTTTAAGATTTATTTTATTAATAAATTACATCATAGACATGATCGAATTAAGAGCCCGTTAACTGGAGGGTGTATGATAAGAACTTATGAAATCAGGGATTCAAAAATCACACGCAGCTCTGATGACTCCGGTAATATAATTATTTATATAAATCCAGATGAAAATAACAGAAAGATTCTTCAGGAAAAGCATGAAATTGATGAGCATACTCTTAACTCGGCTCTTGACCCTGATGAATTAGCCAGGGTTGAGTTCGAACCCGAACATATTGCAATGATTGTCAAAAGGCCGAAAAACTATTCCGGAGTAGAACAGTTCCTGTTTTCGGTCTCATCCTTCGGGCTTTTCTGGTTTAAATCAAAACTGATAATAGTTATCTCCGAAGATATTCAGCTCTTCGAAGGTAAAATATTTAATAAAGTCCTCTCGCTTGAGGAAGTAGTCCTTAAAATTGTATACGGGACTATTTTCCATTACCTGAACCACCTGAAAGTAATCAACATGGTATCAGACTCGCTTGAACAGAAAATCAATACTTCAATGAAGAATGAATATCTTATAAATCTTTTTACTCTTGAAAAAAGTCTTGTTTATTACCTAAATGCTATTAACTCGAACAGTCTTGTCATAAGCAGATTAAGGCAGAATGCGGCAAAAATAGGGTTTTCTGAAGACAGCATAGAAACTATTGATGATATTATTATTGAGAATAACCAGTGTTATAAGCAGGCCGAAATTTATTCAAATATTCTTGCCGGACTTATGGATGCCAGAGTTTCAATAGTGAGTAATAATCTTAACATCCTTATGAAAACACTGAATATTATAACAATATCTATAATGGTTCCTACCTTTGTTGTAAGCGCGTTTTCAATGAATGTTCAGATACCAATGATGCACCATCCGCTTGCTTTCTGGATTATCATGGGCCTGGCCATGTGTTCTGTTGTAGTATTTCTTTTTTTCTGGCGTCTTAAGAAGTGGTGATGTTATATATCCGGTTTATTACAAAATGAAAAAATTGTTGATTTTATTTACGGAGTTATTTAAAAACATACTTTACTTCTAAGATCAGCCGGTTTCATTCTTTGAGATGCGGGCGGGCCGGTACGGCAGCAGGTGTAAACCCTGTGGGACTTACTTTCAGCAGGGTTTTTTTATTTTCAGGCTTTGCTGAATAATAAATTTTGGAATCAGGTGAAATTTATGAGTCTTGATCATTCAGCAGTACATGAAAAAAAACGGGTGGCCCTGTTCTCGGTTATGGCGGCTGTTTTTCTTACAGGTTCCAAGCTGCTTATAGGTTTACTTACCGGAAGTCTCGGGATTCTCTCTGAGGCTCTTCATTCATGCCTTGACCTCGTCGCGGCAATCATAACATATTTTTCAGTCAGGATATCTGACAAACCCGCAGATTCCGACCATCACTTCGGGCATGGGAAGGTGGAGAATCTTTCAGCCCTGATGGAAACTTTTCTCCTGCTTATAACAAGTGTCTGGATTATCCATGAGGCCGCACACCGGCTTATGACAGGTAATGTTAAAATTGAAGTAACAGTCTGGAGTTATATTGTTGTTATCTCTTCGATAGCTGTCGATTTTTCCCGCTCCAGGGCTCTGATGAAAGCGGCAAAGATTCATAACAGCCAGGCGCTTGAGGCGGATGCCATTCACTTTTCTACGGATATCTGGAGTTCTTCTGTTGTTCTCCTTGGCCTTGTTTGCTCAAATTTCGGATTTTATTATGCTGACCCTGTTGCTGCACTTTTTGTGGCGTTAATAGTAATATATGTATGCTTCATCCTCGGGAAGAAAGCTGTTGATGTCCTTCTTGACGGAGCTCCCGCCGACTATGTCGAGGTAGTGGAAAAAATTGCAGAGAATGTCCGCGGATTGACCTCGGTGCATGATATAAAAGCCCGTATGGCCGGAGCGGATGTTTTCCTCGAAGTCTGCGTCCATTTAAATCCTTCATCAACCCTTGAAGAAGCTCATAGAATTTCTCATGAATTTGAAAAGCTTATTCATGAGAAAATCAGCAGATGCAGAGTGCACATTCATCAGGAGCCGGAAGAGTGTATTCCCGATCCGGAAAAAACTGAAGGCCTGTTGTGAACAGGAGTTTTCTCACACGTTATATATGGCTGTCAATTGCAGCTGCACTGACAACCATAATCCTTAAAACCGGGGCATGGTACATGACTGGTTCTGTCGGACTGCTTTCCGACGCGCTGGAGTCTATCATCAATCTTCTTGCCGCGCTGATGGCAATGGCAATGCTGAGAATTGCAATACTGCCGCCTGATAAAAATCATGAGTTCGGGCACGGTAAAGCAGAGTATTTTTCCAGCTTTGTGGAGGGCTTACTTATTATGTTCGCTGCAGCATGTATTGCCTATACTGCTGTTGAGCGTTTTTTAAATCCTCAGCCCCTCGAAAAGCTCGGTATAGGTTTGTTTGTATCAGTAATTGCGACTATTATAAATTTTATTGTAGCCGGTATACTGCTCTCGGCAGGCAAAAAATACCGGTCGATCACCCTGGAAGCAGACTCACATCATCTGATGACAGATGTCTGGACTTCAGTTGCAGTTATAGGGGGAGTCGGTGCAGTCGGACTGACCGGATGGCTGAAGCTTGATTCTATTGTCGCTTTTGCTGTAGCAATGAATATTCTGCGTACTGCGTATAAAATAATAAGACGCTCTGTCGAAGGCCTTATGGATGCGTCACTCTCCCCGCAGGAACAGGAAACAATTGAATCGGTATTATCCGGATACCGTAAACAGGGAATTCAGTTTCATGCTCTCCTTACCCGTCAGGGAGCTTCACGCAGATTCGTCTCGGTACATGTACTTGTGCCTGGCAATTTTTCTGTCCATGATGCACATCATATTGCTGAGAATATAGAGAAGGATATCCGTAACGCGTTAAGAGATACAGTGGTGTTCACTCATATTGAACCCGTTGAAGATGAAATTTCACTTGATGATATTCCGCTGGACAGATAAATTCAGAACATGGAAAATCTTATTGCAGCATACGGCTATATTATAATTGCAATAGGAACTTTTTTTGAAGGTGAAACAGTTCTTCTTGTCGGTGCTTTTCTCGCACATCAGAAATATTTAAATTTATATTTTGTAATCTTCGCAGCTTTTTCCGGAAGTTTTACCGGTGATCAGCTTTATTATTTTATTGGAAGAACAAAAAGCGGTTTTGTTCAAAAGAGATTTATTAAATCACAGAAGCGTATTGAAAGATTTCAGCAGTTACTTAAAAAATATGATATATTTATCATACTGATATTCCGGTTCATTTATGGTTTGAGAACAATTGCTCCATTTGCAATAGGTATGTCCGGAGTTCCGGTCTTAAAATTTTTTATTCTGAATCTGATCAGTGCTGTACTATGGGCAATATTAATCGGGCTGCTCGGATATTATTTCGGGCATACAGTCGAAATTATTATTGGAGATTTAAAAAAAATAGAGATTGTATTTTCTGCAATTGCAGGTTTGATTATAATTATATTTGTAATAAGAAAATTAATCCGAAAAAGAAATCTTAATAAAATTTAGTACAAAGGATATCTGAAAATGGCCACTAAAATTAAATTTCCGGAACCATACAGGCATCAGCATCCTGCGATAAGGAATGTTAACGATCTTCTCGAAGAGAAAATGACTCTGGGCCAGCGAGTTGCCGATACAGTAGCCCGGACTTTAGGTTCATGGAAATTTATAATTATACAATCCTGTGTAATTACTACATGGATTGTATTAAATTCTGTTTTATTCCATACTCCATGGGATCCATATCCCTTCATCCTTCTTAATCTTTTTTTATCTTTGCAGGCCGCTTATGCTGCACCTGTACTGATGATGAGCCAGAATAGAATTTCTGAAAAAGACCGCATTGAGTCACATAATGATTACCAGCTTGATATAAAATCTGAAGAAGAAATAAAAATTATAATAAAACATCTTGAAGCGCAGGATTTGGCTATAAACAGAATTCTTGAAATACTTGAAGAAAAGAAAGTTATTCAGTGAAGTTTAAATATAAAAAAATTTTATTTGGATGATATAACATTTGATATCAATTTTTCTAAATTATTTTCATAACAAAAAGAATATTTTAGCAGCATTTATTCAAACTCATCGATGGCTGTTATTTTTTTCGGCTGTATTATTTGTAGTTCTGCTTGGTTATGTAGATTTGATAACGGGTTATGAAATATCGCTGTCAATTTTTTATTTATTGCCTATAACAATTCTCGCATGGTATTCAGGCCGGAATGCGGCATTTTTACTTTCTATAATTAGTGCAATAGTCTGGTTTGCCGCTGATTTTAAATCTGATGTGGATAAACATTTTTCAATTCTAATATGGGACACTGGTGTAGTATTGGGATACTATCTTTTGATCTCGTATTTTTTATCTACTATAAGAAAGCTATATGAACATGAAAAGGATCTTGCCCGCATTGACCCTTTGACCGGTGCTGTCAATCGAAGATATTTTTATATACTCGCAGAGAATGAGATTTATCGTGCTAAACGTTTTAAAAGATCACTTTCTTTGGCATTTCTTGATATAGATAATTTTAAAATGATTAATGATACATTAGGACATGGTATTGGCGATGAGCTGCTTAAAACCGTTACCATCTCTATAATTGAAAACCTCAGAACTTCAGATGTGCTGGCCCGGTTTGGCGGTGATGAATTTGCAATATTACTTCCTGAGACAGGGAGTAAACAGGTCCGCGAAGTAATTGATAAAGTTAAAAAGATTCTTATGGATGTCGTCAGGGAAAATCACTGGCCTGTATCATTCAGCATCGGTGTGGTAACTGCCGGTGAGCGCAATTATAATATTGACGATATTATTAAAAC
>DAONFJ010000017.1:0-22845 GCA_035403545.1 Spirochaetota bacterium | reverse complement strand
ACTCATATTGTATTCTGCATAAAGACAAAAAGAATTCATTCTTATGTAATGAATATCTCATCCAATAAAAAACTCCTGAAATACTTGACGAAAAGAGTGGTTAAACATTAAGGTATTCATCTTCTGAATAAATAAAATTAAAGGAATTTTATCCGGGTATGGAAAATATAAAAAAGAAAAATGTAACTTTAAAACGGGTTTTCGTCATACTGCTGTTTATTTTTGCATTGCAATGCCAGTCAACGGAGATCAGGGCAGTCTCACAGGAGAAACAGGATGGTACATCAAAAGTTTTTATGCGGGCATTGTATATTCCAAATTCTCAGAGCCGTAAAACGGAATTCATAAAATCTCTTATTACGAAAGGTAAACCGCTTGGCATTAATATGCTTGTCATGGATGTTCATACTTTCGGAAGTACAACACTTAAGGTCAACACCAAAGTGCTGGAATATTTAAAGAGTGAAAAAATATATACTACAGCACGCGTTGTATGTTTTCAGGACGGGATCAATCAGCTTCCTGTATCTGAAAGTAAGATGAAAGGGCTATACGATCTTGTAGCAGCCGCCGCCGATTCCGGTTTCGATGAGATACAGCTGGACTATATCCGTTTTCAGGATGGGGGAATTCCTTATTCGCTTAAAAAAAAGTATGGTATCATTGAAGACCTGCTGAAAAATTTCAGAAAAATTACCGATGAGCGGAAAGTGAAACTTTCTGCGGATATCTTTGGACGTATTGTCTACAATCATAATGATTTAATCGGCCAGAAACTTGAGGTTTTCGCAGCCTATACGGATGTAATATATCCGATGCTGTATCCCAGCCATTATACCGGAGACCGTCAGAGAATGAGCGCTCCAGGTGAAACCGTAAAGGAGGGAACTCTCAAAGGGCTTAAACGTCTCGAAGGTAAAAATGTTGCAATACAGCCGTATATCCAGGCATTTCCATATAACATACAGCATGCTAAAGTGAAACTTGACCAATATGTCGCTCTTCAGATAAAAGGTGTTGAGGGAACAGGTGCAAGAGGATGGGTTGCATGGAACCCCAATGGCGATTATTCATCTGTGTTCAGCGCGTTGAGTATGGATAATTCGAAGATAGTATCGAAGGCAGAATAACTGTTATACAATCCCCACAACTCCGGCTTTTTCTCCGGGAGAGTATGTGAGAGACATGGAGCAGGAGATTCTATCTCCCTGTCCCGTTTTGAAAATAAGCTTTATATACTTCTTCCCCAATTCATGTGGAAAGGTGTCATCGGCCGGAAAGTGGCAGATCATCCAAAAAAATTTTAATAAGGAAAACAATTGATGGAGTATTATAAATTATATTCTGAAAAACTGACAACTGCCGATGAAGCTGTGAAAGTAGTTTCATCCGGTGATGTTGTGGATTACGGTTCATTTAACGGAAAACCTGTTATGTGTGATATTGCGCTTGCGAAGCGGGCATCGGAGTTAAGAGGAGTAAGTATTTATTCTGCTGTAACAGTTCCGCCTCTCCCTGAAGTTTCAACTTTTCCGAAAAGTTTTATTTATACCGACTGGCACTGGTCAAAGCTTACACGTTTACTTCAATTTAAAGGGGAACCGTTTTATTCACCTATGCTTTATCAGCGCGCGCCGTTTTATCACAGGCACAATAAACCCCGTTCATACAGGTCTTCGCAATATCTTGATCCCGGAAGTGCGAAATCTGTAAAGGTCGTGGCAATAATTCAGACCGGCCCGATGGACAAATTCGGATATTTTAATTTCGGGCCTCAGTGTTCTCATACCTGCGCTTGTATAGATACGGCAGATATAGTGATCATTGAAGTGAATAAAAATCAGCCAAACTGTCTTGGTGTTGAGAACGCGGTGCATATATCAAAAATAGATTATATCGTGGAAGCGCCGGACAGCCAGAAACTTTTCTGTGTTCCAACTGCTGCGCATTCCGATGTTGACAGCCAGATAGCGAAGCATATAATGAATTTCATAAGTGACGGATGCTGCATTCAGCTTGGTATCGGGTCCATGCCTAACCTGATCGGAGAAATGATAGCTGAATCTGATCTCAAAAATCTGGGCGGGCATACCGAGATGTTTGTGGACGCTTTTGTGAAGATGATTGAAACGGGCCGGATGAACGGGAGCAAAAAAAATATCGATCATAATCTCTGCGCGTATACCTTTGCGCTTGGAAGCCAGAATATGTATGATTTTATCAATAACAATCCCGGACTTATGGCATGCCCTGTAGATTATACTAACAGTGATGAGGTGATCGGTAAAATCGATAATTTTGTAAGTATCAATAACGCACTGCAGATTGATCTTTATTCACAGGTTAACGCGGAATGTCTTGTTAAAGATGGTGTTGCTCAGCAGGTTTCCGGAAACGGCGGGATGCTTGATTTTGTCATGGGTGCGCATAAGTCATACCGTGGAAGAAGTTTTATATGTTTTTCCTCCACTTATACTGACAACAGCGGAAAAGTTCATTCGAGAATACTCCCGGTTTTAGAATCAGGAACAATCGTAACAGTACCTCGTCAGTCGGTGGATTTTATTGTAACCGAGTATGGCGCTGTAAGACTCGCAGCCTGTCCTACATGGATGCGGGCGGAAAAACTGATAAGTATTGCTCATCCGGATTTCCGCGACGGACTTATTAAGGAAGCAGCCAGAATGAATATATGGAGGAGAAGCAATAAGATTTAAATTCATCAATCTTATATTCTGATACTATGGATTCAAATATAAACAATCTATACAGTGATCTGCTGAAACACGTCACAGAAAAAAAGCTTAAAGATATAAGCGTAGATGTGATCAGCAGATATAAAGCAAAAGATATTAACTCGCTTCTGTATTATGCGGATGTTCTTGAGCTCGATGCTTCAGGAATGAATATCAGCCGTCTCTTTGCGCTTATCATCCAGAATTACCATCCGGACAAAACGGCCTTTATTTTAAGCAGCATCGAAGATAATTTTAAACAGAATAAGCTCAGTGAACTTCAGCGGCTGAAAAGAATATATATTTTCAATAAACATAAATCAATTCCATTTAATAAGAAATACGATATTGATATTGAAGAGACTTATGCATACAGCGATGAATATTCCGGTCATAGTGAAAATGCTGCTTCGTATGATGAGAAAAAATATGAATATGATGATGAAACAGCAGATGATATAAATCCCAATGAGTACGGATTTATCGAAGCAATCAACAGAATGGTTTTCGGCGGAATTGATGACAGCATAACCGTTGAAGATCTTCATAATATAGAGGGCGAGCTTGATCTTTCTGATTCGGAAATTGTTGACCTTAAAGGAATTGAACACTGCAGGAATATCACAATACTTAATCTCTCAGGGAATCATATTGATAAAATCGAACGTCTCTCCGGGCTTGGGATGCTGGAACTTCTCTACCTGTCAGATAACAACATCGAATCTATTGACTGTCTTTTAAATCTTCAGAATTTAAAAGAGCTTGATATTTCATTTAACAGTATTGAAGATATTTCCGTTCTACTTAAACTGAATGAATTGATTTATGTAAATATGCTCGATAATCCGATAAAAAACAGAGATGTAATAAAAGAGCTTGAAGATCGCGGTATAATAGTTATCTGCTGAGTTATCGGAGTATGCACGGCAGGACGGAATGATCACGATATGGAACAGGAAGTTATTAAAGTGAAAATGATAGTAAGAATTAAAAACTATTTTAAAAGAGATTATATCCCTGACTTTGAGACATTGAAGTTCCTCCGTTATATCGGTCCGGGACTTCTGGTCACTGTGGGATTTATCGATCCCGGGAACTGGGCGTCTAACATTGCAGCCGGTTCGGATTACGGCTACGCTCTGCTCTGGATGGTTACACTCTCTACTATTATGCTTGTAATTCTGCAGCATAACGTCGCGCACCTCGGGATAGCCTCCGGGCTTTGTCTTTCCGAAGCGGCATCTTTTCATACTCCGGCATGGATTTCCGGTACAACACTAATCACTGCGATGTTCGCTGCCGTATCAACCGCTCTTGCGGAAATACTTGGTGCGGCTATAGGGCTTAATATGCTTTTCAGGATACCGGTATTCGCAGGGACGATTCTTTCTGCGATATTCGTACTGATATTTCTATTCACAAATTCGTATAAGCGTCTCGAAAAATTCATCATCGGTTTTGTTTCAGTAATCGGATTATCTTTTCTGTATGAGCTGACGTTAGTTAAAGTTGACTGGAATGCGGCTGTAAATGGATGGGTAGTGCCTTCCATTCCCTACGGTTCAATGCCGATTATAATGAGCGTGCTCGGAGCAGTGGTGATGCCTCACAACCTGTTCCTGCACTCCGAGATAATTCAAAGCCGGCAGTGGAACCTTGAAAATGAGAAGGTTATAAAGAAACAGCTTGATTTTGAATTTATGGATACGCTTTTTTCAATGGGGGTAGGATGGGCAATCAACAGTGCAATAATAATTCTTGCCGCCGCGGCGTTTTATACAAATAAAATAAGTGTCTCCGAACTGCAGCAGGCTGAAACTATGCTGAGCCCGATAGCCGGAAACATGGCCTCAATAATATTCGCAGTGGCCCTTCTTTTCGCGGGAATATCTTCCAGTGTTACTGCAGGTATGGCGGGGGGATCTATTTTCGCGGGAATATTTAAAGAGCCGTATAATATAAAAGATAAACATTCACGTATAGGCCTGGCTATAACAATAATCGCGGCCGTATTGATTATATTTTTAATCCGTGATCCTTTCAAAGGGCTGATTTTTTCGCAGATGTTTTTAAGCATACAGCTTCCAATAACAATTTTTCTCCAGATATATCTTACATCATCAAAAAAAGTTATGGGAAAATATGCTAACGGAAAATTTACTCTTACACTCCTGTTGATTATAGGTTCTATTGTTTCGTTATTAAATATTATGCTTTTGATAAGCTATTTATAATTATTAGAATAAGAGAACTTCATTTTCTGCTTCATATTATATACATTCCATTTGCTCTCATTTTAAGATGATATTCCCGATTTTATTTCTTAATAAAGGGAATTCACTTTTTGATCAAATGGTTATCTTAAATATTTCTTGTAATAATTATCCGGATTATTTAAAATGAAAATACATTATTCATATGACACGTAGAGGAATATCTTATCTGGTTTTTATTTGTAATTATCGATTTTATTTTTTTCTCTTCAGTTTATGGAGATTACGTCAATTGTTCTAACGGGTAATAATTTTTCATGAAAGAAGCAGGAATTAAAAAGATACTTCTTGTTGAAGACAGCATGATAACTGCACTCGCTGAAGCAGCGATGCTGATGAAAAATGATTATGAAGTAATAACTGTACCTGACGGTGAATCCGCTGTTAAACATGCCCTGAATGATTTTACAATAGATCTGATTTTAATGGATATTGATCTTGGAAGCGGTATTGACGGGCCTACTGCTGCAGATTTAATTATCAGGCAGAGAGATATTCCGATAGTTTTTCTTACATCACATTCGGAACGTGAGATTGTTGATAAGGTAAGGTCTATTACAAGATACGGCTTTGTCGTAAAGAATTCCGGTGATTTTGTCCTGCTCTCATCGATTGAAATGGCTTTTGAACTTTTTGCAGCTCATAAAAAAACAAAAGACAGTGAGACTAATTTCAGACATCTGGCAGAAAATATAAATGAAGCATTCTGGCTCAGCGACGCATTGCTCGGAAGCATTATTTATATTAGTCCCGTATGCCGGGAAATCTGGAAACTGGATTCAAATCTCCGCTGGAAAGATCCCTGGATTTTTCTTGAAAGTGTACATCCCGAGGATCTGCCTGATGTTCTTGCTGCAAAAAAATTATTACTTGAGGATGGAGTAGCATATAACGGTGAATTCAGAATAATCTGCGGTGATGGTGAAATGAAATGGATCGGGGGAAGAGCATACCCTGTTTACGGTCAATCCGGAGAACTGATAAAATTTGCCGGTGTAGCCGAAGATATAACCCTTCATAAAACCGCAGACGAGGCTTTGCAGAAAAGTGAGGCGAAATTCAGGTCTTACATAGAAAATGCGCCGATGGGTATTTTTATTGCTGATAATCATGGAAGATATATAGAGGTCAATCCAGCGGCTGCACAAGGTCTTGGCTATACTGAGGATGAACTTTTAGAACTGAGTATCAGCGATATAGTTGATCCTTCGAATGCTGAAATCGCTAAAGACCATTTTTCAAAGGTTGAAAAAGATGGAAGCGCTGTCGGAGATATTTTATTTAGAAGAAAAGATGGTTCTATACTCTGGGCGCAAGTTAATGCGGTTAAACTAAATGATAAAAGATTTATGGCATTCTGCCAGGATATTACTTCCCGTAAAAAAGCGGAAATTCTTCTTTTTAAAAGTGAAGAGCGGATGAGGAGTATTTTTGACAATCTCCCGATCGGTATTTTTCAATCAACACTTGACGGCAGGTTTGTATATCTGAATTCGGCGATTTCAGAAATTCTCGGATACGAATCTACAAGCGAGCTTATTGATCTGGTAAACAGATCATCGATTGGGAATATCATATATGAGAAACCTGATAACCGGTCAAAGTTCATGCGTGAAGTAAGTTCAGAACCGGGTATGTGGAAAATTTTTGAAAACCGGTATAGGAAAAAAGACGGTTCCAGTTTCGATGGAGTATTAGCTTTCTGCGAAAGGCCTGATCCGGTGAACGGTGAAATTTTTCATTACGGGTATGTTCTTGACGTGACGGAAAAAAAGATTGCAGAAGATGAAATCAGGCGTCTGCTTAATGAAAAGGAATTGGTGTTGAAAGAAGTTCACCACAGGATTAAAAATAATATGTCAACAGTTTCTGCTCTTCTTTACCTTCAGGAGCAGTCTGCCCCAGATACTGCTACAATATCCGCGCTTGAAGATGCCCGTAACCGCATAACGAGCATGATGCTTATTTATGATAAACTTTTCAGAACAGCTGATTATAAAAATATCGATTTAACAGAATATATCTCCAATCTTGTTGATGAAATATCTTTGACGTATAAATCCGCCGGCCGTAATATAATTTTAGAAAAAGATATCGGAAATTTCAATATGGATTCGCAGGTGTTGTTTCCGATTGGAATAATAATCAATGAAATAATAACAAATGCATTTAAACATGCGTTTTCAGGCAGAAGCAGCGGATTTATTTTTATTTCTGTGCAGAGTCATGGGAATTCTCTGAAATTAATAATTAGAGATGATGGTATCGGAATTCCTGATTCGTTCAATATCAAAACAACAAAGGGCTTCGGGCTAAGTCTTGTTAACATACTTGTCGGGCAGATGAATGGCACATTGGAAATTTACAGAAATAACGGTACGGAGTACAGAATTATAATTAAAGTTTAAATAAATTTTAAAATACAGGTTCAGCAACCAGATGCTGAACCTGTATCGGGAATTACAGGGCGTAATGTAATGCAAAAAATAAAAACAATACTACTGATCCGGAAACAGCTGAAATAATAGCAAGATTAATATTCCTGCCTAAATTATCATCATTCCCTTTAACGTTGAAAATAATTGTGAGAATAATGAACAGCAGTGCACCTAGAACTCCTTTGGAAGTCCAGTGGTGGCCGGTTAATGCTGCCAGAAAGTTTTTAAATGGAGCAATGAATTCAGCTGCAATAACTGTAATTACCATGACAACAGCATATATTGAGAATGCTTTTAATGCGGATACTGCAAGTTTATTTTTCATATCCCACCTCCCGGAGCTCCAAGAATGGCTCTTACCGCACCGGATACCAGTGAACCCATAGCTGCCATTAAAAATACCATTAGAAAGATCGTCAATGTCAGGTAAGCTACCTTTTTTGAAGTAGCTTCATCAAGATCGTTCCATGATTCCAGCTTTAAAAATAACAGAAAAGCTGCCACTGCTAACACTGGAATAAACAGAAAAATATGTTCTTTAGCCTCGATAATAACTTTATGAGCCCATTTAAGATTACTTGTTTCTGCGATAAGGACAGGTTTTACCATGGAACCATAATGTTTAACATAATAGTAACCGCCGGCGAACCATGCACATACAGCAGATATTGCACCAAGTGCGGAAAAAATCTTAGCTCTGCGAAGACCTGCATCTTTTCTATTGAATGTTTCAACTGAAACCCATAGAAAACATAAACCTGCAAATTCCCCGAGCCCTATATGGATAATAATTAGTATAAGAAAAAAATCCATAGTGCCTCCCTTTAGAATTTTAATAAAGTTAATATAATTCAATAAGCAGCAATTAAAAATAATTTATGAATTAAACTGTATTTTTTTGAAAAATAATGATCATTAGTAATTAGCGGAATTAAGCATATTCTTTCCGGCTGTTAACGGTGAATTATTTTTAATATTTTATGTATTTAAAATTTAGCAAACATCCGGTTCGTAACAGATTAAAATTTTTACAATAGACTTAAAATGGCAGTATATAACGTGGTGTTTGTGGAAGATAACCGGATACAAATTTCAAAATGTAACTGTATCTTAACATTCCACGGTAAAATATTCTTTTCAAATTACTGATTTACTTTTAGATTTATCCATCTCTAAAAACCGGAATTTTAAAATGAAAAAAATACTTATACTTCAGCATGTCCCTTACGAAACTCCAGGCTGTATAGAGAACTGGATAAACGAAAAATCTTACAGTTATAAAATCACGAAACTCTTTAACGGCGAAACTCTGCCGGAAGTTTCTGGTATTGACTGGCTTATTGTAATGGGCGGGCCTATGAGCGTTAATGATACTGAAAAGTTTCCATGGCTCATTGATGAAAAACATTTCATTCGCGAAGCTGCCGGGAAAGGGAAAGTCGTTATAGGTATATGCCTCGGCTCGCAACTTATTGCTGAAGTTCTCGGGAGCAGGGTGTACAAAAACGCAGAGAAGGAGATAGGGTGGTTCCCCGTCATAAAAAGCAGTGACCGGGCAAATTCTCCGTTATTAAAAAAATTCAATAATACGGAAACCGTATTTCACTGGCACGGAGATACATTCGATATACCGGAAGGTTCGCTTCACACATTTACTTCTCGTGCATGCAGAAATCAATGCTTTATATATAATGAAAGAGTTCTTGGACTGCAGTTCCATGTTGAAGTTACTGAAGATCTTCTTGAAAGCATGCTGGTTAACGGACTTGAAGAGATTGTACCTGCACAGTATATTCAGGATGCTGATTCTATAAGAAACGGAACTTCTAATATAAAAAGAAATAATGAATTGATGTATTCTATTCTTGATGAACTTGATAAACTTCGAATATAGTTAGTCCGGGATCATCTCGACAATAAGAATTTTCACATCTTCAATTGATGGTTTCATTATCATCTCTCCTCTGACTTCCACAACCGGGAAATGAGTTACATTTCCGTATCCCAGTGCTGCAAGCCGTGAACTCATGTCAAAATACGCGGCATTGCCCAGTTTATTAAGCTGCCTGAGGGTAAAGGGTATCTGTTCTTTTTTTAATTGTTTAAGAAGAACGTTCCCGTTGCCTGAACCGTCATCATAAATGATCATATCCGAATCTTTTAAAGTTTTCCTGATTGAATTAAAATCTGTTCTGAGGGATTTATTCCTCTGCGGCCTCCAGCGGGTATCACGGATTTTTTTCTCCCCGGCACGGTCGATTTTCTGACCGGAAAGAGCTTTTTTAATGTCATCAAATTCAGGTCTCATAAGAATCTGCCCTTTTACGTCAATTACGGGAAAGTAAGCGGTTGAGGTAAAGCCTGCTCTTTCAAGCTTGGCAAACATCTCCTCCTGATTTGTTCCATACAATTCCACATCACGATATACAAACTCAATGCCTTCATTTTTAAGCCGCAGCATAGTGTCTTTGCAGTATCCGCATTTTTCGTTGCCGTAAATAATTATATCCGGAACAGCATCAGCCGGGAACGCAGCGGTATTGAAAATAGTTATAGTCAGAATCAGTAAAATGAATATGAAGGTTTTTACAGGATAACTATTTTTTATATAATAACTCATTTTGATACTCCTTCTAAAAAAATACGTGTTATGCTTAAAATTCGTTTACACTATATCATTCCGCATAACCTGATGTTTTAAGAGCCTGTTGATTCAATAGTCCCGGTTCAAAATTATTAAAGAACTCATGGTTTTCAATTCAAATTTTTATCTGGACATATTTTAATTTTTTTTATTGTATTTTATGTAAGCATTTAAAGATTTGAATAGTTGAGTATTATTGGAAATAAAATCAGGATGAATTTTAAAAATAACATATTACATAAATTTGTGAAAGCCCTGCCGGCTATTACCGGTTTCGGCAATTCTGTGCTTCAAATGAAAGCTGTGAAAAGTTCTGAGACTATGTGGCAATTTGCCGTGGAGGGTATTGGCGACGGCCTCTGGGATTGGGAAATAAAAACTGGTAAAGTTTTTTTCTCAAAGCAGTGGAAGGCCATGTTCGGCTATAATGATGAGGAGATAGGCGATACACCTGATGAATGGCAGAAAAGAGTACACCCTGATGATATCAGGGCCTGCCTGGATGAAATTGAAAAACATCTTAAAGGTGATACTGATTCATATTGCAATGAACATCGTGTTCTCTGCAAAGATAATACATATAAATGGATACTTGACAGAGGGATTGTGATTACCCGTGACTGTGATGGTAAACCTTTACGCTTCATAGGAACTCATACTGATATCTCAAACAGAAAAAAGACAGAAAGTAATATTAATAAGCAGGATGAGAGGCTGGAACTTTTTTTTCAGCAGTCATCGGATGGATTCTTTTTTATGATGCTTGATGAGCCTGTTCAATGGGATAAGTCCGCGGATAATGAAGCTCTTCTCGATTATATTTTAGCGCATCAGAAAATAACACATGTCAACAAGGCAATGGCCAGTCAGTATGGAGGAAAAATCGAAGATTTTATAGGTTTAACTCCCGCTGATTTTTATAAGCATGATCTCCGGCAGGGGAAAAAAACCTGGAAGAAGTTTTTTGACAGAGGGAGAATCCATGTTGAAACCCAGATTAGAAAATTTGACGGTACCCCTTTGTATATTGAAGGTGATTACATCTGCATATATGAAGATGACGGCAGAATATCCGGTAATTTTGGAATTCAGAGAGATATAACAGAAAGGAAAAATACTGAAGCTGCACTAAGGCAGAAGAGCGAAGAGATGGAACGTTTCTTTACAGTGGCGCTTGATCTTTTGTGCATTGCTGATGTAGATGGAAATTTCATAAGAGTAAACAGAGCGTGGGAGAGAACCCTCGGTTTTTCAATCGATGAACTGGAGGGCAGAAGTTTTTTTGATTTTATACATCCTGACGATCTGGTTTCAACAAAGCAGTTTTTTTCAGCTTTAACCGACCAGATCCCGGTACTGAATTTTACAAACCGGTGCCGTACCAGAGACGGCGACTACAGGTTTATTGAATGGCGTTCTTTTCCATCCGGGAAAAATGTATATGCAGCAGCCAGAGATATAACAGACAGAATAAATTATGAATTTGAATTGAATAAACTCGCGGAAAGATTAACCCTTGCTACAGGATCTGCCGGAATAGGGATATGGGACTGGGATATTCCTGAGAATGAACTTATCTGGGACCATCAAATGTATAAACTCTACGGAATGGATGAGGCTTCAACAGTCCATATATATGATTCATGGAAAAAGGCTGTTCATCCGGAAGATCGTGAATATATTGAATCACTTTTCATTGAAGGTGTAAAAAAACTTTCAGTATTCAACGCTGATTTCAGGGTTATATGGCCATGCGGAAACCTCCATTATCTGGAGGGGCACGCCCTTGTTATAAGAGATGATAATGGTAAGGCAGTAAGGATTACAGGGGTAAGCCGGGATATCTCCGCAAGTAAAAAAATGGAGGAGGCACTTGTTACGCTCTCGACAACTGATCCTTTAACTACCGCTTACAACAGGCGTTACCTTCTTCATTTCCTCGAGTCCGAAATCAGCAGGGCGTCCAGGTATAATGCGGTTTTTTCACTTATCATGTTTGATATTGATCATTTTAAAAATGTTAACGATACATGCGGGCATGATGCAGGCGACGAGGTGCTTAAAAGTATAGTACTGATGATGCAGAGAAGAATACGTAAAAATGATGTTCTGGCCAGGTGGGGAGGGGAGGAGTTTATAATACTTCTTTCGGGAACCGGCCTTGAAAATGCGAAAAAATTCGCAGAAAAACTTATTGTTGAAGTCCGTGAACTTATCTTTGAACGGTCATGCGGTATTACTGCAAGTTTCGGTGTCACAGAACACAGATTAAATGAAACTACAGATTCAATGCTGAAGCGTGTTGATGAACTGGTATATCTTGCAAAGAGCGAGGGGCGGGATTGCATCAGATATGCTTAGTATCTGCTGCTGTAGAATCCGAATAATATCTTTTCATCAGTAACATAAAAATAGCGCATAATACTTTTTTAGTAATTTTAAATTGACTGCTGCTGTAATTTTTTTTATTTTATAATTGAATTAAAGTGTAAAAAGGAGTGAGTAATGAATGGCGAGCACGAACATAAACATGATCATATTCACCCGCACATACATAGGCATAATCATGAGCATCATCACGGGGGAAAAGTTCATATACATCCGCATGACCATGAACACTTGCATATGCATGAACATATTCATACTCATCCGCATTACCATAATGAAAGTGAAGATATTCATTCACACATTCATGACGGTGAACATGGTCCGCATGACCATATTCATTCAATGGATGAATTTGAATCGCATGATCATAAGCATTAGGCACCTTATGCGGCCTTTTTTATGCTGTACGGACTTTGTAAAAAAACCCGGCTTAATAGCCGGGTTTTTTACAGGTTTATAAATATAACTTTTTATTTATATTACAGAGACCTGTACAGCTCGTGGACCCCTGTCAGTTTTTTCAATATCAAATTGTACGCTTGCTCCCTCTTTAAGGGTTTTGAAACCTTCACCAAGTATACTTGAGTGATGTACGAAATAATCTTTTCCGTCTGTTGCTGAAATAAATCCATAGCCTTTTTGGTCGTTAAACCATTTTACTGTTCCTTGAGACATTGTTGAGCTCCTGAGTTTTTAATGAGGGTTAACCCCGTTGGATCGGGTATTAAATGCTGCTAAGAAGCTTACCTTGAGGTAATAACTAGAAGAATTTACTGAACCTAATCTAACTTATACTTTTTATAATCTCCGAGTTATTTTTGTCAATTCTAAATTGACAAAAAAAGAGTATTTTTATTTTAAAAAAAATACATTTATCCCCTGTAAATTCTATTTCTTCCTTCAGTTTTTGCCCTGTAAAGAGCTGCATCTGCTCTTGCAAGAATGGAATCTAATGTGTCCCCTTTTCTGAAACCGGAAACTCCGCAGCTGATAGTGATCTCACATTTAATCTCGCCGCTTTCATAATGTTTCGTGAAAAAGTCGCTTGTCTCTACCTGTTTTCTTATCCTTTCTGCGGCGAAGAGAGCGCTGTCTTCATCGCCATGAGTGAGAATAATAAACTCATCTCCGCCCCATCTGACAAGTACGTCTGTGAGCCTCATTCCGCTTCTGGCGATTGTTGCTATTGTTTTTATAGATGCATCTCCGGTTATGTGTCCCATGGTATCATTTATACTTTTGAAATGATCGATATCAAAAATTATAAGTGAAAATGGTGTTCCATTTCTGTTGTAATTGTAGACTGATTTTCTGAACTGTATATCAAACTCTCTTCTGTTATTTGCACCGGTCAGTTCATCAGTTACCGCCATATGTTCGAGCCTGCTCTGGAAATGGTTAACAACAAAAATACATATTGCAATTACCACGAATGAGAGAATAATCCCGAACAGCAGGTTTAATGCTATGTTTTTTGTAATATTTCCCATTTTTGAATTTTCATCGATTTCGACGAACAAAAACCAGTTGAACTCAGGTATATATCTCACCGTAAGAAGGATATGTTCACTGTTTCTTTTAAAGTCATACATCGTTGCATCAGATTTTGAAGAGAGAATGGTTTCGGCAATATCTTTGATCCCTTTAAGTTTATGAATATCGGCCTGTTCAGATAGTTTTTCATTAGGATGGGCCTGCACTATTCCATCTGTATCAACCAGATAGACAACACAGCCGAATTTATCTTTATATGATTTTAGAAGCTCCGTTATCTTGTCCATTTTCAAACCAACTCCTGTAACTCCGAGAAGGTTTTTTTTATAATCAAGAGTTCTATGATTAATAAAAATGGTAAGAGTATTTTTTTCAGCTTCGTTTGTATCTACATCCAGTTCATACTCCAGTCCGGAATTAATAAACTTGTAGTACCATTCATCATGAGAATTGTTTTTAGAGATTATTTTTTTAACACCGCTGAAGTGATAATACTTTTTTGTTTTTTCTGAAACGAAAAAAGTTGAGAAAAAGTTGTATTTATCTTTTATTGCTTTAAGGTAGTTGGTAATTTTCGCGGAGTCATTTTCTCCGGAAATTGCCCAGTCTTTTAAGAATGTGTCATTTGCCATTAATGATGACAGGAATATTGGCCTTATCAGATCTGTCTGAATTTCGGTATAAATATTGTCCCTTGTAAGGGGGAGAACACCATAGACAAGATTTTCTCTGACTGAATTCTGTGCCGCTTTGTAATTGATAAAGTTGGATATAATTAAGCCTGACAGCAGTATCAGTGTAAGTGTCAGTATGAGCTTCATTTTAATAGATAGCTTACCGGCAGTCAGCAGTCTTGATAACATAAATTTTCCTGTAATAGTTATAATTAATCAGATTGGTTGAAATATAAATAAAACTATTTACCAGTATTTATTCTATTAAGTAAAGAAGGATTTATTTTATGAGACGAAATATTTAATACTGGATTTATTGTTTATTCCGATTATATTTTTGTACACAGATGAACAGTTGTTGAGATTTTCAGGTCTGATTTTTAATCATTTGATAAATAAATTGCCCGGAGCTTTTTGAAAATGACTGATAATAATTCCGGGATAATAAAAATTTCATAATTCTGCAATTAAAAATCTATTGATTTGATTCACAGTCAGGGATAAATTTAGAAATAGATTTGATGAGATAGTCCATATTAACCGGCTTTGAAATATAATCATCCAGTCCGGCAGCACAGATTTTTTCTCTGTCCTCCGGCATTGTATACGCGGTAAGCGCAATAATCGGGATTAGTGACTTCACTCCGAACTTCTGTTTGTCCCTTATATATTTAGTCGCTTCAATCCCGTCCATCTCAGGCATCTGTATATCCATAAGAATGCAGTCTGGAGTTTCAGTTTCAAGAATTTTTAAGGCTTCGATTCCATTCTCAGCTTCCAGAATCCGGTATCCGGATTTTTCCAGTATCTTTTTAAGGGCAAGCCGGTTAATCCGTTCATCTTCGGCAATCAGTATTGTGCATAAATTACCGCGTTTATTTAATTTTTCGTTTGTTACCGGTTTGAGTATTATTGCATGATTTTCGGGAAGTTTTACTGTAATTGCACATTCAATTGATGTCCCCCTGCCCGGTGTACTGTCAATCTGTATTGATCCGTTCATCAGGTTAACCAGGTGCTTTACCAGGGTGAGGCCAAGTCCTGCGCCCTGGAATGTTCTTCTGTATGAATTCTCACCCTGCCTGAATGGTTCGAAGATCTGACTCAGCATATCATCAGCAATACCTATACCTGTGTCTTTTACAGAGATAATAATATTAACTGCACCATAGCATGAGATATCTTCAGCATTTATATTAACTGTAATATTTCCGGTTTTAGTGAACTTAACCGCGTTTGATACAAGATTTACAAGAATCTGGCGTATTCTGGTTTCATCTCCAACTACTTCATCAGGTGTTCCTTCATCTATCATTAGTATAAGGGCTACCCCTTTTTCTTCACATTCGGCAGCGTATCTTTCTTTAATGAAACTGAATATACCTTTGAGGCTGAACTGATTTTCTGCTAAAATAAGCTTATCAGACTCAACCCTTGAAAGATCAAGTATATCATTTAACAGTCTTGTCAGCCTCATGCCGGATTTGATTGCTATATCGACATAATTAGCCTGTTCTTCATTAACTCCGGTAGTCTGAATAAGCTGAAGCATGCCGAGTATCCCATTCAGCGGTGTCCGGACTTCATGGCTCATGTTGGCGAGAAAATCGCTTTTAATACTGCTTGCGGACTCTGCTGTATCTTTCGCAGAGACCAGTGCTTCCTCATATTTTTTCCTTGAGGTATTATCTTCAACTATTCCCAGTCCTCCGGTAATACTCCCGTCTGCAAGTTTGATCGGGGTGAACATTGCTCTCAGCGGTGTGGTTTTAACAGCAGTAGTGGAATCATAAAGTCCTTCAAAATAACCGGGTTTGCCGTTGATAGCCGATTTTATTGAATCAGCAATCTGTTTATCCGGCAATTTAAGCATATTCAGCCCAATCAGCTGATCTTTAGATGAACCCATTATCCTTGCAAAACTGTCATTGCATGTGGTTATTTCACCGTTCAGATTAAAATGAAAAATTCCAAGGGGAGCATTTTCAATGATAAGCCTTGAGCGCTCTTCACTTTCCATAAGTGCTTTTTCAGAAAATTTATGATGGTTCAGTTCTTCATATAGTCTGGCAGTCTGAGTTTTAATTTTTTTATTTAATGACCATGACCAGATAAATATAACGAGAAACATCAGGAGTATCGGGACGGTTATTGATAAAATTATTCTTATAAACGTGAAGTTGTTTTTTTCTTTATCAAGTATGTCGAACCATTTATCGTAAATTATTTTAAATTTCCCATTTACTTTCAGAATGTTTAGTCCCTCATTTAAACCTGAGATGATATCTTTATTCTGTTTTAATGAAACATAGCGGTATCTTTCAATCATCAGCGGAACGCCAACAGGAGTGACATTATCAATTCCATATTTTTTTATCAGATAAAGGCCCAGGTATTTGTTTATGAGTGTATATGAATTTTTTTTCACGGAGATATATGAAATGGTATCTAAGGTACTTTCTGTCTCTTTAATATTTATTCCGGGAGAGTTTTTTCTGATATATTCATAAACAAAACTTTCACTCCCGGCTACAGGATTAAGTCCTTCAAGTTTGTGGAGCACGAAGTAATTCATATCAGCTGTGTTTATGAATGCGGAATATCTGAATTCATGATAAGGTATCGAAAATTCATATATTCCCGACTTTTCATCTGTGTAAACAGCTCTCTGGATTACATCAATCTTTCCAGAGTCAAGGTCCTTTTTTATATCACTCCACTTTCCGAGTTTTATTTCCACATCCCAGCCGATCTCTTCCGCGATTGCTTTTGTCATTTCGACGGAGAATCCTGAAGGGAGTCCGTTTTTATCAATAAATTCATATGGCGGAGCGGCTGAGTCACCGCCAAAAACGATAACTTTTTTTTTATGTTCCGGAATTGCATATGCTGTTGTTAAGAAAGTTAACAGTAGTAAAGTTGAAATTAATATCTTTACAGGCTGACTGGAACAGGAACTTGAATAGATTTTTGAATAGCAGAGTGTCCTCTTTATAATCCGCTCCTGTTTGAACATTTTATTCCTCAAATTCTATAGTTATTCCACGGTATTTTTTAATGCCGATAGCAATTATTAAAATACCAGGCCTGGAAATATATCCTTTTGATAATTTACTCTTAAGTAAAATAACAAAGATCAAAGAATATAAACATGATTATTATCTCAACTGCAAAATTACATGAATTATAATATTTATAATATAAAGTAACATAAATAATCATAATAAAAAAATATGATTCAGGTAATATATAGTATATATGAATTTGAATGTTTTTCAATTTAATTATTTTAAATGATTTTTTTCAGCAGTAATTCGTAAACATCTGTTTTAGTAAAAAATAATAAGTTTATGGATTTGAAAGATTGCTTATCGCTTTCGCAGCTGGAGCGGGGGGATGTGCCGTGTTCGGGTATTTTTTAAAAGATAAATGCAGATTTTATCTGGTAATCTGTAAATAGAGATTATTAAAACCGGAGGTTGAAAGATAATATTAAATCAGAGATGTAAATCGCCGGAAGCTTCAGGCTGATAAATTATGTCTTCAATCATATAGTATTTTTCGGAATTGGGGTTTTCTTTAATAACCGTACCTACTTTATTTCCGAGAACCTGGGAGCCTATTCCTGAAAAAATTGATATTTTCCTGCATTTTAAATCTGAATCATCGGGGAAAACCAGATGATATTCTTCTCTAAGGCCGTTTCCTATGTTTCTTAAAATTATCTTTGAGTTTATTGTAACTATATTTTCTTTAATCTTTTTTGCATCTACAGGTTTCGACTTTAAAATCTGCTGCTTTAAAGTCTCAATAAGCATTTTTTCAGATTCGTCACTGACATGATAATTTTCAAAAAGGTTAAGTATCCTTTCACAGTCATGTTTTGAAAATACTCTGTCACACTTCATTAAAACAGCCTCCATAATCTTGAGATTACAGGAAAATTCGCAGAAGTCAAAAAACAGCGGTAAAAGACATCTCCGGGGAACTGATGAGTGGTGGAGATCGGGATTGCCTCCGTTATTGATCAATCAGGAATAAGCAATTATAGTAAATGTAAGATTAATTTGTCAAATTCTTTATGAAAATCTGACAAATTAATGCAAATGTTATTTTTTTTTGTATGATTTGTATAAATCTTAACCTCCATCAAGGTATCTTTTTATTTTTGCATTTATAGCATCAGGGATTTTCACTCCCAGTGACTTTATTCTGGTAAGATATTTATCGAATGACGTGGAATGACTGGTGGTGGTCATGAAGATTTTGAAGTATGACCGGACAGATCCCTCGACCTCCTTCCTGAACTCTATTTTAGTATTGAGGAGGTCTTCAACCGGAGCTATTACCCTGTAGTTCACGGGCCGGCACATTGCTCTGTGAGTTACAAACCGCTGTGTTATCTCACACTCATAGTTTTCGTCTATAATACTTTTTTCAACGACATTGAGGTTGATGCTGTCAATAACCTGGTATGAATATTTTCCCTCCAGATACTGGTCAAGGAGAGCTATCGTTTTTTTATAGCTCTCACCCTCGAAACATTCCCCGGTATATTCATTTTCAATTCTCAGGTATATAATAATATCAATGTCAGAGCTGACGCTGGAGAGCCCCATGTTGAGCGAACCGACTATATCAAACGCTATCTCTCCATGTTCATTTGTTATCTGCTCAAGAACAGCTTCCAGTTCCTGCATTCTTGTCTCGGACTCTTTAGTCTGGAACCGTCTGAAGAAATTTCTAATATCGAGGAACAGTTCTATTTCAGGTATATGTGAATACTTTTCTGTTTTCATATCATAATTCTGCTGAAGCTTCAGTGCATTATATCTTTCAGGATCAATTATCTCTTCGGTGAATCTGCTGTTTCCGCGGATATAATCGGCGATCGGATATATTTTGTTGTTAACAAATTTTTGGAACTGCACCCGTGTTATGCTTTTATCATCATCATCGAGAGTAATTTCGTAGAAGAACCCGCCTTCGGCTACTTCTCCTTTTATTGTTGTAACTTCTCCGAAATTTGAAGGATTCAGATAGAGTGGCCCGTCTCCCTGATAAAATCCCCAGTCTTCATGAATATGGCCGGTAAGGCATGCTTTAACTTTGCTGTTTTCGCAATATGTCCGCAGTGCCGGTGAGCCGGAAGGGCCTTTCCATGAGAGCCTGTCGTGTATTCCATGCGCCGGCTGGTGTGATACTATAAAGTCAGGTTTTACCGCTTTGAAAAAAAGATACATCTCGTTATTTTTATCAGGAACGTTAATCCCTGCCTGGTATCTTACTATATATCTTTCCGGAATTCCGGCAGACCAGATATCGGCCCCGCCGTAACCGGCAATTTTTATTCCGTGTATCTCATGCCACTGCATATGCAGATCTCTTTCATGAAGAGCGGTAAACCTGAGGTTCATGTCATAGTTGCCCGGCAGTACAAATATGTCGGAGTTGCTTTTTATGGAGAGTATATTTTCCAGAACCTTATATTTCTGCTGCATTACGCGGCGCGCTCTTATTGTATACTGCTGGTATTCAAATGCCTTCTCCCGGACGGCGGCATCTGTAGTGGGATCGTCAATAAAGGTATCTACGAAATCTTCGAGTATCTCACTGTTCCGTTCCATTTTACGTCTAAGGCCGTTAAAGTACGTCTGGAGTTCATGATAGTTTATCGCCGAGTCCAGGTTGTAAAACGGGATGTCTATCAGGTCTCCCGCGATAATATATACATCAGCTACAGTTTCGATGAGAAGTTCATATACTCTGCTGAATGATCCATGTATATCCGCAAGGTAAATTATTTTCATGTAAAGCTCTCTTTCAGCTTTTATTCAATATATCCAGACATAGATGTAGCGTTTTAAAACCGGTTTGTCAATTATATTATGAGGAATCAGTGCCTCTGATCCGGAACGGATTTTGTAATTACAATCATCTGAAAAATAAAGTTTTATCTGCTTAATAAGACCAATTTTTTTTATCAATAAATCATACAATATGCTGAGAGAATTTATTCATGCAGTGCCGCATGAATGATCATGCTTCGGCTTTTCGCCTGGTGGCCGGTCCGGCAGGTTTACTGGCAACTTGCGGGACTTCGGCAGGAATGTATGTTTTAATTTCTGAATTTTACAGCGTAAAACTTATTGATTGTTGCCGGATGATCCGTTGCGTGATGACCTGCCGGATACGTGCCTTTACTTTGTAGTGGAACGGGCAGTTTACTGAATATATTCTGTAAATTTGCTCTAAATAAATTGCAGAAATAATACGTAAAAAAAAATATAAAAATAATTGTGGACTTTTTTAATAATTAGAATTCTATATACTAGTATCTTCATGAGTTATAATAATATACAGCTTTTTCTTTAATCAGCAGGAGAGATATTTACAGTTAAGACGCAATTTAACGGTTTTTATCAGTTACAAGAGGTGATAATTACTTATATGCCTCCAGAGGCACTTATTAAACATCATGAATTGCAAAAATTTAAATGGGAGGAGTGATATGGAATATTTTAGAAGGCTATATTCGGTAGTAGAGGGGCTCTGGTGGTTTACTCAGCTTAAGAATAAAAAAGAAATGTCACTCGGAAGCGTTCTTGAAAAGCAGGCAGCAAAATATAAAAATAAACCGCTTATTCTTTTTGAAGACAGGCAGATTTCATACACTCTTTTTAATGAAACAGCAAACAGGTATTCTCACCTGTTCCAGAAAAGAGGATTTATAAAAGGCGATACAGTTGCTGTTCTTATGGATAACAGGCCCGAGTTTCTTATTGTTCACGCAGGCCTCGCAAAGATCGGTGTCATACCGGCTCTTGTTAACAGCAACATAAAGGGGCATGCACTTGTTCATGCGATAAATATTGCTGAAGCCAGGGCGCTTGTGATCGGCAGTGAATACCTCAGTGAATATTTAAAAATTAAAAATGATATAAAGCTTAAGAAACCGGGGAGTGTTTTTATCGAAACCGGAGATAATCATATAAAACTTCCAGCAGGAGTGGAGGAGCTTAAACCGCTTCTTGCAGTGGAGCCTGTATCTAATCCTTCTGTACTTCCTCCTATAAATTCAAAAGATACGCTGGAATATATATATACTTCAGGTACAACCGGGCTTCCTAAAGCTACGGAACTAAAACATCAGAAATGGCTTCAGCTCGGTTATGCTTCCGGCGGAATTGCTCTCAGGGCTATACCTGAAGATGTGCAGTATCTCTGTCTTCCGCTCTACCATAATAGCGGTATTAATATCGCCTGGCCTTCATCGCTGGTGCATGGCGGAACAATAGCACTCAGAAAAAAATTCTCTGCTGGAAATTTCTGGGATGATATAAGAAAATACAAGGCTACACTCTTTATTTATATAGGGGAATTATGCAGATACCTGAACAATCAGCCTCCGAAGGAGAATGACTCAGACAATACGTTAAAGTATATACTTGGTAACGGTATGAGAGGGGATTACTGGGTTGAGTTTCAGGACAGGTTCGGCATAGATAAAATAATAGAAGTATATGGCGCTACTGAAGGTGTGGGAGCTATTGCAAATCTTAAAGGTGTCCCGGGGATGATCGGTAAACTAACCGTAGCAGGTGTACGGATGGGTGAAGTGGTTAAGTATGATATTGACAAAGAGGAGATAGTCAGAGATGCAAATGGTTTTGCTGTTAAATGCAAACCTGAAGAAACCGGACTGTTCCTTGCGGCAATCAGTAATATCAATCCGTTCTCAGGATATAAGAATAACAAAAATGCGACAAAATCAAAAATACTGGAAGATGTATTTAGAAAAGGCGACCAGTATTTTATCAGCGGCGACCTTTTTAAAATTCACAAAAACGGATATGTTTCATTCGTTGACAGGCTCGGTGATACATTTAAGTGGAAGGGTGAGGTCGTTGCAACAAATGAAGTTTCCGATATAGTAAGCAGATTCGGCGCCTTTGAAGATTGTAATGTCTATGGGGTTACTGTTAAAAATACAGAAGGGCGTGCGGGAATGGCGGCACTTACCATGCTTCCGGGCGTAAAGCTTGATCTTGTAAAATTTGCTTCATTTGTCACAGAGAATCTTACCGTATATGCACGGCCGCATTTTGTCAGGATCAGGAAAGAAATTGATGCTACATCAAGTTTTAAACAGATAAAATCGAATCTTCAGAAAGAGGGATTTGATCCCGCGCACGTCAA
>DAONFJ010000016.1:6282-55680 GCA_035403545.1 Spirochaetota bacterium | reverse complement strand
TAAATAAATATATCTGATGATAATATCTTTAAGCCAACCATCCAAAGTGCCTTGCCCCCTCCGGGGGTGCGGGGGCCGGGAGGTTTTGGTCAAATACTGGATTGCTATTTGAGATGCGGGTACAAGTCAGCCCTCCGGCTATGAAGGATTAATGGAAAATATTGCGATATCAGTTAAAAAAAACAGTCAGTAGAGTGCAAATTCATGAAAAAACAGTCATTCCATATATTTACTCCCATTCCCGAAAAAATAGATTGAATCATTTCCCGAATTAATTAAATTATCCCCATTAAAATAAATAAGGTAAAAATATGCTTAAAAGAACGCCTATACTCGCTTTACAAATAGCAGCTGTAATGTCAATCCTTGTTATTCTTATATTTCAGGTTGACTCAAGGCCGTTTACAACCGGTCAGACTATACTTTTATACTTTATCTCTTTTTTCCCCTCTATGGGAATTGCGATGCTTTTTGATCCTTATCCTGCACAGGTAAAAGCGCGCTACAACAAGATCAATTTTTACATTGAAGAGGAGAATCCTGAAGACCAGGTGGCAAAAGTCATTCAGGAAGAGAAGGAGAAAGGCAATTAAAGCTGTACTCTTTGACATAGATGGTACAATCCTCAACTGCAACAGCGCCGGGAGAGCAGCCCTGATTAAGGGTACCCTTGATATTTTCGGCACAATAGGCAGGATGGAAAAAATTGACTTCCAGGGAAAAACCGATCCCCTGATTCTTAAAGAATCTCTCTCTATCATGGGATTTTCTGACAAAGATATTGAGGAGAAATCGGATCTGCTGAAAGAGAAATATTTTTTCTATCTGCAGGAGAACATTAAAACTTATGAAGTCACAGTATATCCGGGGGTCAGGGAGATTCTTCTTGCCCTGTCGGAGAGAGACGATATAATCCTGGGGCTTCTTACGGGAAATTTTACCGAAAGCGCAAAGATCAAGCTCAGCAGCCACGATCTGAATAAATACTTTAAATTCGGCGTTTACGGTGATGATGCCCCGATAAGGAATCTTCTCCCTGAAGTCGCTCAGAAAAAAATGACTGAACTTTTTAATCTTAAAATAGATTTTAAAGATACAATAATCATCGGCGACACAATATACGATGTACGATGCGCCAAATACTCAGGCGCAGTCTCAATAGCAGTGGGAACAGGGTGGAGTAAACCGGAAATTCTTAAAAAGGAAGAACCGGACTTTTACTTCGACGACCTTGGGAACATTGATGAATTTATGAAAATTATGGAGGACTAAATGCAATTAGGACATGTTGCAGTAGCATTAACAATATCATCTTTCGCGCCCGAACTCTCAGGCGGATCTATCGCGGCTTTCTCATGGGAAAGCATTATAGTATCACTGATCGCTCACGAATTCCCGAACTTTGACGGACTCATCATCATGGCGAAACTCGCGCCGAAGAAATTTCACTGTACATGGTCACACTCGCTCATTGTGGGATTCATTGCCGGACTTATAACATGGTTCATCAATCCGGCATGGGGGTATATCTTCTGGCTCAGCGTCTTCCTCCACTACCTTGCTGATATGCCGAGCAGCGTCGGCCTTCCGATATTCATGCCCTTTTCCTACAAACGCTACACATTCAATTTATGGGCAGATACCGGCTACTTCGGATGGGTCAGCTTCAGGGGAACTTATGAGCAGGCATGGACATGGATTCTTGAGGGGGGCGCGTATCTTGTGCTTCTTGTAAGGCTCTACCAGGTGGGCTTCTGGCCTTTTGCTTGAGAGAATATATGAAACTTAAAAAGAAATACGATTATATAATTATCGGCAGCGGCTTCGGCGGCTCCATGGCTGCACACACCCTTATAAAAAAAGGAAAAAGTGTTCTGGTCGTTGACCGGGGTAAATGGCCCGTACGTGACGATTCATGCTGGGATGAAGTGCGCCTCCATCTTGAAAATCCGATGTACAGAGGCGAAACTCCATTCTATGTAGACCAGAAAAACGGAAAGATTGATGTAATGTGGCCCGATGATACCATCGGAGGTATGTCAACGTTTTACGGTGCCGTATCGTTCAGGATGAGAGAGGATGACTTTTCAGGGGCGCCGCTTACTGATGGTGACGGCCGTGACTCATCATGCGCGTGGCCATATACTTATAAAAACCTTGAACCGTATTATGCGAAAGCCGAAAAACTTCTCGGCATCGCGGGGATTAAAGGCAAAGATATAACCGAACCGCCGATGAAAGGGGACTTTCTCCATGCTCCCGGAACTGTTCTGTCAAAGCCTTCGGAAAAACTCTGGAGAGCGTCTGAAAAACTCGGGCTTCATCCGTTTTTTCTCCCCATGGCGATAAACTTCAGCGGAAAATACGGAAAAGAGAAATGTATTCTCTGCTCGACATGTGATCACTATCTCTGCAAGATCGAGGCAAAGAATGATCTTGCAGTGGTAATACTCCCGGACGCAGAAGAGAAAGGGCTTCATGTTCTTTCCGAAACACGGGCCCTCAAAATAAATACAGTAAAAAACAAAGCAGTATCAGTTGATATGATAGATCAGAAAACCGGTGAAAAGTTCACTGTTAAAGCAGACAATGTAATTTCTTCGGGGGGAGCATTATACTCACCCTATCTTCTGCTTGCATCCGGAATAGATAAAATTACAGGCAACACCCTGATTGGAAGATACCTGATGCGCCACATTAACGGTGTTGTCGCAGGGATATTCCCCGCCAAATCCAATACTGAAAAAGTTCTTCAGAAACAGATCGGCATACCGGACTTCTACTACGGTGACCCCGACGGGAAAGAATCTCCAAAAGGAACATGGGGTCTGATCCAGGATGTTTCCAGTATAGGGAAAGGTGTAATAAAGGCCAATGCTCCATTCGGTCTTAAAAATGTCGCGGCATTTGTTTCCGATTACCTGATCAATCTTCTCTGCATTGCGGAGGATACTCCTCATTTTGAGAATAGAGTTTATGCGGATTTTACGGAAACTGATAAATACGGTTCTCCTGTTATGAAAGTTTACCACAGGTATTGCGAAAGGGACCTCAAGGCGAGAAACTCCCTTTACTCAAAAGCGAAAAAGATACTCCGGAAAGCGGGCGCTCTGTTCTTTTACCCTATGCCGATAGAGACTTTCTCTCACGGCCTCGGCACATGCAGGATGGGTACCGATCCGGAAAATTCTGTAGTAGACCGGGACTGTAAAGTACACGGGATGGAAAACCTTTATGTAATTGACGGAAGTGTAATGCCTTCGGGAGGTTCCGTTAATCCAAGTCTGACTATAGCGGCTCTATCACTCAAAGCCGCAGAAAAACTTAAATAAGTCTGCTCCTGATCCTTCTGGCGAAATAAAGCATTTCGTCAGAACGGAGCATGTAGCACATAAAGAAATAAACTCCGCCCCCTGCAAAAACTATCAGCATCAGGAATATGCATTTAATCAGCATAGCTCCGTTTTTCCAGTCGGCAAATGAACCTATCCACACAACCAGGGCCGCCATTACTGCTGACGCAATAGTAAACTTCATCAGTGAAGTGAGAATCCTCTTAACATCAATTCCGCCTGTCTTTTTATTCAGCAGGGCAAGTAAAATCCCCATCTGGACAATCGCTGAGATAGTATTTGCTAGAGTAAGCCCCGCATGTTTAAGCGGAGTATGCATCAGAATATACCCCGCGACAACATTTACTATGAGCGAAACTGCCGCGGATATTACAGGAGTTTTCGTATCCTTCATCGCATAAAATGCCGGGGTAGTGATCCGGAGTGCAGCGACAAAAATTATCCCCACACTTGCCGATACAAGAGAATAATATGTAAGAACAACATCATTGTAATTAAACTTACCATGCATAAAAATTACCGAGATAACCGGAATACCCGCTGCGATCAGGGCTGCCGTTGCCGGGACAGCAAGGAAAAGTGCGGATGAAACAGCATCTGAAAACAGTTTTTTAAACTTTACGTTGTCATCAAGCGCTGTCAGCCTGGACATTTCAGGAAGAATAACATTACCAATCGAGACAATAAACACGCCAAGAACAAGCTCGGTAAGCCTGTTGGTATAATAAATGTATGACACGCTCCCTTCCGGGATCATTGTTGCGAGCATGTTGCTCACAAGAGTATTTATCTGATAAATTGCTATACCGAAAAGTGCCGGAGTCAGCATTCTGAAAATTTTTCTTATCCCGGGATGTTTAAAATCCACAGAAATCTTAAAAACAAATCCTTCCTTAATCATGTAGGGAATCTGTATGGCAAGCTGAAGAAATCCGCCGAGCAGCACACCGATTGCAACTCCGTAAATCGGATTTTTAAACAATCTGCTGATAAAAACTATACCTGTAATCATTCCGACATTCAGCAGAACCGGAGCGATGGCGGGTGAGAAAAAATGCCTGTGTGAATTAAGGTAACCCATTGCAAAAGCGACAAATCCGACAAAGAAAAGATAAGGGAACATAAGCTGTGTAAGATTTACAGAGAGAGACAATACTTCGGGAGAATCATTTCTTCCGAAAAACAGTTTCATGATCTGGGGAGTGAAAACAATTCCTGCAGTTATAATCGCTATCATAAAAATCGCCTGTGCAGTCATTACTTTCTGCGCGAGTTTCATCGACTCATCTTCACCATCATGAATCAGTGACTCGGTATAAACAGGTATGAAAGATATAGTGAGAGCACCTTCAGCGACAAGGCGCCTGAAAAGATTCGGAATCATAAATGATATGTAAAATACATCGGCAGTTCTCGCCGCTCCGAAATAAGCAGCCATAAGTACATCACGAATCAAGCCAAGAACCCTGCTGCATAACGTAGATAGAGCGACAACGCCGAATGACCGCATAATAGAAGACATAGTTATATCCTGATTTATAGATAACTCAAAAGAGATAGATAATCTTAATATGTCAATTCATTCCATATTTATAAATATCATTTTAAAAAATAAACTCTCATCATGGCATGTGAATCACAATTTATAATTTCATGAATGATTTGAAACTTTGTTGCTTCGGCATTCAATTCACTGCATTTCAAATCCACGTCAATTTTCAGTGAGGAAAACCCGGCTTTTTCAAAATGACGGTACAGACACTAAATTAATCATTAACAGTTATAAATTATAATAATTTTACAAAAAATATTGACAACTTTATATCATTATCTCTACTTGTGTCAGGTATCATCGGGAATTTTTTTTTCGATGTGATCTGGGATTATTTAATAACTGCTCATATTCCAATTGATACCGGAAAAGTGAATCTTCCGGTATCAATCTTTTTTTTAAATCAATGAAAACAAAAAAAACATCATTAAAAAAAATAAGAAATCAGTTTATAAAATCTGCCGTATTATTATTCTTATGTGTTTTCGTAAATTCCGGGTGCAAAATATCATACGATGATATTTCACTGGGAGAATTCTCCGGCGATAAAGGGGAAATCACAGATTTTCATCAGGATCAATACGGATATGTTGTATATGATATAGACGCGGAAAAAATTGTCAGAGGGCACAACATCCGCAAAGAGTTCATCCCTGCGTCAGTTACAAAACTTTTCACTGCACTTTTTGCTGTCGAAACACTTGGCCGTGACTACACTTTTTCCACAACCCTGTCTTATGATGGAAAAATTTCAGGCAGCACACTTACAGGAAATCTCTACCTGACCGGCTCCGGTGATCCTGAATTTTCGCTTAATGAACTCCTGTCAATTGTTAACGGGTTGAAATCAAAAGATATAAAAGAAGTAAAAGGTAATTTTTATTTTGACGAATCCCTTTTCACACCTCGTGAAGAGCTGGATAAAGATATGCCCGCTGAAGCATATTATAATGCAGGGATCAGCCCTCTCTCATTCAACAGTAATATTATTTATGCCTTACAGAAAAAGAACAGTGAGGGAAAAATTGTATCGGTTAACCTTCTCCCTTCTCTCCCGTCTTTCAATTCTTATATTTACAATGAAAAACTGCCCTACCCGTTTTTTAGATTCAGATTCAGCGAAGGCAGAGAAGTATGGGGGCTTCCTGACAAGAATCTCTGGGACAGCAGGCAGCAGCTACCTGTTAAACATCCGGGATTATTCACTGCCCAGATTTTTCAAAACCTCTGCGAAGTCCATGGAATAAATCTGCCTTCACCAAAAAACGGAAAAACTCCTTCATCTTCCAGAAATATTTTTGAGAGCAAAAGCAGACCGCTCACTGCAATTATAAAAAATATGCTGTTCACAAGCAACAATATGACGGCAGAGATTATCCATACTGTCTCAAGTGACTTATATTATAAGAAAAAGAAATTGAATAACAAAGAAGCAAGCGCAATGGAAAATTTTTACAGAAACAATTTCACCGGTCTCGGATGGAATAATTTCAGGATTGCAAATGCTTCCGGATTAACTAATTTAAATAAAGTTACACCGGAGCAGACAGCAGCAATTCTGCTGTTTATAGAAAAGATAAACAGCGAAAATTTCAGGCTTGAAGAAATTCTACCGGTGTCAGGGTGGGATGGTACTATGAAAACAAGGCTTGACCTGCCTGGAGCAGCATTCAGGGTTTATGGAAAAACAGGAAGTATATTTTATGCATCAGGCCTCGCGGGGGTGTTTTACGGAAGATCAGGGAAAAGATATATCTACACTATTTATATCAATGATAACAGCAAACGGTCAGAGTATGACGCAAAAATCAGTAAAACTGCAGAGGATCTGGATCAGGGGGGAGTTTGGACAAAAAAATCAGCATCAGCAATAGATGAATTTGTACTGAAAATGATAGAACAACTTTAAAATATTCCAGCCAATATACTTGACAAAACCTCAAAAAGAATTACCCTAATCAAAACAACGAAGATCGGATAATGAAAAAACTAATATTAACCATTTTATTTGCAACTATCACATATTCCAGCTCTTTTGCTGCGAATTATTACGGTATGGGCCGTAATGCTTATGTTTACCGTAACTTTGATAAAGCCCGTGAATACTTTTTACTGGATGTAAAAGAAAATCCAAAAAGAGGGGACTCATACTATTTTCTCGGCGAGCTGGAAAAAACCTTAAAAAACTACGATGAATCCCTTAAATATTTTCAAATCGCTGTTACAAAGAATACGACAAGAAAATATCTGATAAACGCATACTGGAATATGATTATTTTATATGAAGAAAAAGGTGATTTAAATAATCTTGTAAAATACTGCCGCGAACTATGGTTTCGTACAGGGGATGGTTCCGCGAAGAAAAAAATCGAAACCATAGTAAACAAACTGCTCTGGACAGATAATGACCAGGCAATTGAAAAATACAACCAGGCGGTTGAACTTGCAAAAAAGGGTGATAAACCGGGATCGATGCAGCTTTACAGGGAATGTCTGTCAATTGACGGGTCTTTTTTAGCGCCAAGATTTGAACTTGGTATGATTGCGTATAACGCGGGGAATGAAAGTGAAGCATTAACACAGCTGAATTATATAGGAGAGAGAATTCCATTCTACGCAGAAGTGCACCTTATACTTGGCGGAATAAATTTCAAGAAACGAAATTACAGTGCTGCTGCAGTAAACTATACATCTGTAATTGATTTCGGTTTTATAGATAAAAGTACTGAATACAACGCGCTCATTAAAAGGGGGACATGCTACTATCATATGAATAATTATGATGAAGCAGAAAAGGATATTACCTCTTCACTGGAATATATTAAAAATGACAGTGAACCACTGATCATGCTCTCTGCGATTTATATAAAAAAGAAAAATTTTGATAGCGCATTAAAAATACTGGGCAGAGCTGAATCAATTTCAAAAAATGATCCGGTTGTTATATTTCAGACAGGCAGTATTTATTATTATAAAGATGATTCAAAATTTGCTTCATACTTTGACCGGCTTTATGATATTACAAAATCTGACAATGAAGGATTAAAACAATATCTTAAAGCATTTAAACTTCTGCTGAATCATCATTTTGAAAACAAAAACTATTCACGTTCACTTGAAATATCTGAATCTATAAATAAAATTCAGAAAGATTCTGACGTGATTCTAATTTCAGCAAAATCCAGCTATCATCTCCAGCAGTACGGGCGATCTATCGAACTATTTGAACAAATCCCCATGAATAACAGTTCAAAGCTAATGCTTGCGTCGGCATATGCCCATAGTGAAAAGAAAAGTAAATCAATCGAAGTATTAAAAAATATAATTAGTGATGATACCATAAAAAAAGAAGCTATGAAAGATCCGCTTCTTAAATCTTATATCAATGAAATAGAAAAAGCAAAATCAGAAGAACTTAAAAAGTCACAAAACAATACCAATAACACCACAACAATAAAGCAATAGGATGTTAGCAGTAAACAACCTGACATATAGTTTTCGCAATAAACTGATATTTAATAATTTATCAGCCTCATTCAGTGACGGGGAGGTTGTAGGTATTACCGGCAATGCAGGTTCGGGTAAAAGTGTTTTTATAAATTTGTTGAGTAATAAACAGCGTGATTACGAAGGCAACATCATAATTGATAATTACAATATCAAAAAAACTGACAAGAAGATAATTAAAAATTTAATTTCTCATTATTCATCTCTACATAAAAGCGTTAATCCTGAAGCAATAGTTAAAGAATGGATTCTTGCCGGAAGAATTCATCATAAGAAAAGATTAAGCCCATACTCCGATATTGATAAAGAAATTGCCTTCAATGAAATGACAAACTTCGGACTAAACCAGGTATCAGATATCAGGCTTAAACTAATTTCAGAAACCTTCAGAAACATGGCATCCATTGCGAGAGTTTTTTCTGCTCAATCAAAATTACTGCTCCTGGAAAAACCTGACGCCGGACTGAATATAAATCAAAGAGTATTATTATCCAAATGCATCAAGAAGTACACGCTTTCAGGCAACAATATAGTAGTTTTAACATCAGGCGATTTAAACTTTATTGCTGCAACGTGTGATAAAATAATAGTTCTTGATGATAACGTTATAGCGGAATCTGGTACTCATAGAATAATTACCGGGGAGCTGATTAAAAAATATTACAATATTGATGCCGTAGTTACAAAAAATATTTATTCCGGTCTGCCGGAAATTCAGATTATTGAAGAGAACTGAAATCAGGTATAATACTCGATTTTTGTTTTACTCTCCTCAGGGCTTTCAGCAAATATCAGGTGACTGGAATAATCTGCGTAATCAATCAGATTTATTATATCGACATCCGGGCCCATCAGTATAATACGATGCCCCCTCTCTCTGGCATAATAAGAAACATCAATAAGTGCATTTAAGCCTGATGAGGTTATAAAATTAATATTTTTCATATTAATAATCAGGCTCCCTCTTTCAGTTAAATTATGTACTACAGATATAAACGCATCAGAAGTATGTACCGTCAGAGATCCTGAAAGATCAAGAATATTAAAACCATCAAAATCACTAAGAGAATAATTTATTCCGGAAGAGATCATGAATCAGACCTATTGCTCCTTCCATAATTTTCCTATATACTTACCGCTGACTCCGCTATTCATTATCGAAACTAATTCATTATTTATAGGGGGAAAGAGATTAATATGAGGAATTTCATCCTTTTTAAAAAACCTGAAATCATGAAGACGCCCTTCATCACCAAGAATATACTCCCCGCCTTCGTGCTTACAGATAAAACATATATTTACGATATGCCGGTCACCCGCAGGGTCAATAGAATCAGATATAAGAGCCAAATCGTTTACTGTAATATCAATGTTAAGCTCTTCTACAAACTCGCGGATGAGGGCTTCGCTTAATGACTCACCATAATCAACACCGCCTCCGGGTAAAAGCCAGTATACATCATCATTTTTTTTATGAGCGATAAGAAGTATTGAATCCCCGGTTATCAGAATTCCGGCAACCCTGACTCTCACATCACCGCCCTGCTCTGTCAAAACTCAGCCATCCCTTTATCTATTTTCTTTAAGATGTGCTCGGCAGCAGTCATTTCTGCTTTTCTTTTACTGCTTCCGGTTCCTTTAGATACTTCGACACCATTAATTATTAATCGAACTATGAATTCCTTTTTATGATCAGGCCCTTTCTCTTCAACAACTTCATAGACAGGCCTTTCTTTATACTTCTTCTGAACATATTCCTGAAGAGTTGTTTTCGGATCCCTTAGATACGTCATACGGTCAATTCTCTCAATATCTTTCTTCAGGAGAGAAAGGATAAAATTTCTGCATTCTTTCAAACCCAGATCAAGATAAACCGCACCGATTAGAGCCTCAAATGAATTGGCAAGAATTGAGGAACGATCTCTTCCGCCGCTCAATTCCTCACCTTTTCCCATTAATAAATAATTACCGAGTTTGATTTCACGTGCTACTTTTGCAAGAGTCGGTTCAGAAACTACTGCAGATTTTATTTTAGCAAGATCCCCTTCCGGGTACTCTTCAAATCTCTTAAAGAGATATTCATTTACAATAAGACCAAGGACAGAATCTCCGAGGTATTCCAGCCTTTCGTTGTCTTTTATTTTACCTGTAGAAGATTCATTGACGTAGGAGCGGTGAATCAATGCCCTGTTAAGAAGATTTTTATCTTTGAACTTGACATGAATCAGATCCTGTACCATGGAAAGCTGTTTAAGTCGTGCTTTTTTACTGTCAATCTCAGTTTTTTCCTGTTTATTTTTATTAATATTCATATAGTTAAATCATTAATTTTTTACAGTTCTACTCTCTACGAATGAATAGATATCTTTTAAACTATAAAGTTTTTCAGCTTCCTCTTCGGGAATTTCAATATCAAATTCAACTTCAAAAGCTATAACCAGCTCAACTGTGTCTATAGAATCAGCGCCGAGATCTTTGAAAAGGGTAGCATCATCGGACAACATCTCCTCTTCAACTTCGAGCTGGTTTGCAATGATACGCTTTACTCTTGTTTTAATGTCATTCATAAATTTAAATCCGGAATCAAATATTTTATTCAAAGTATAACTTAGAAAATTCGAACCTATTCGCCTTTGATGAAGCGAGCATAAATATCAGCATTTTTATACTATTACTTAATCAATACTAAAAAAAAACTTATCTGTCAAGACATAATAAAAAAAGGGATACCAATCGGAACCCCTTCTTTCTTAAAATTGATTTAAAAAATAATCAATCACTTATTTTGACCTTTTTTTCAACTACAAGAACATCTTTATAATAACCACACTCAGAACAAACCCTGTGAGGCATTACATATGATCGGCATTTTGGACAGGGTCTTAGATTTGGAACACCTATCGCTTCATGAGCTCTTCTCATTCTCGATTTTGACTTTGATTTTTTTCGCTTTGGAACTGGCACTTTAGTACTCCATATATTCTCAAATTTTAAACCCTGTATTTAACTTTAAATAAAGGGATAATTTATTCTAATCAACCTTAGAATTCAGTATCATACACTTAAACAAAATTATAGACATCTATGTCAAGATATATTTTAAGTTAAAATAAATTATTTCACCGCAGATAAGAGAAGAAGCCTTTCTCTTGAACGCTCTGCATAAATAGATTCCGGATATTTGGCAATAACACTGTTAAAGTATTCTCTTGCTTTAATCTGATTATTCTTCAAAGAATAAAGTCTTGCCGAATTGTAATAAATCTGATCCATTGCAATGCTGTCAGAATTATCTGATTCATATTTGTTCAGCAGGGTAATTGCCTCATCAATTTTACCCTGTTCCTCAAGGCAAATTGCTGTTTTATTGACTGCAATCGGTACAAAAACATCATCTGAAGATTTTTTAATAAATGCCTCAAACATGCTATAAGCTTCACTATATTTTTTTTCTGTAAAGAAAATGTTCCCTAAAAAATAATAGCTCATTTCATGTACAAATCCAAATTTTGTATCCGATATAAGACTCTGCAATTCAACAATTGTTTTATCTTTCACTTCCTGATTCATTGGATCAGACCTGTAACTATCAATTACCTGCTCAAACTTTATCAATTGTTTTTCAGATGATCCTGTCAATAAAACATATGCTGCTAATGAGATAATCAGAATCAGTATAACTGAAATCGAAACAGTTATTACTTTTCTTCTGTTATTTTTTGAAAAATCTTTAACTGACATTAAAAACTTTTCTATGGGATTTCTTTCAATTTCAATAGTGTTCTTCTTTTTTATGTTAGCCATTACTATTTTTTATCTCCAAGATCAATGTTAATCATATCCCCAAGAGTAACTTTATTCGGGCTTGTCTGCCTTAATATTTTGGTTACTTCCTCTTTTTCAGACATTATTTCATAATGCTTTATGCTTAGAGATAATCTTTTTTTCTCAATATCCACATCAAGGACCACTGCTTCAACCGGGTCACCTATTTTAAAATGCTCGTCAAGTTTTTCTATTCTATTTCTGGAAACTTCTGAGATATGAACTAATCCTTCAACATCATCTTCAAGCTTAACAAAAATACCGAAAGCTGTTATACCGGAAATAGAGCCATGGACCTTTGTTCTCGGTGGATATTTTTCTTTTACAGCTTCCCATGGAGATTTAATGAGCTGCTTCATCCCGCAGGAAATTTTCATTTCCCGTTTATTTATATCAAGAATTTTTATTTCTACTTCCTGGCCATTCTTATACATTTTTGTAAGGTCTTTGACATCTTCCCAGGAAACATCCGAAATATGAACTAATCCGTCAATTCCCTCTTCAATCTCTACAAACAATCCGAATTTCACTATTTTCTTGATATTTTTTCTGTAAACAGAACCGACTGGAAATCTCGCATCAATCGTATCCCAGGGATTCGGTGTAAGCTGTTTATATCCAAGATTGATCTTTTTATCTTCATTATTTATTTCTAAAATTCGGAATTCAGCTTCGACGCCTTTTTCAAAATAGTCTTTCACATTGGCATTGCCCTTTACCCATGAAAGTTCAGAATTACTGAGAAACCCTTCAACATCCTCGTCTAGCTGTATAAACGCACCGACTGGTGTTATTGTAACAACTTTACCTTTTATATTATCTCCGACACGGTATTTTTCTGCAATGTCAAGCCATGGATCATTTTTAAGCTGTTTAAGCCCAAGAGAAACTTTGCTATCTTCTTTGTTGATTGTAAGAATTACAAAATCTCTAATCTCACCCTGCCTGAGAAGCTTTCTCTGTTTGAAAACTTTTTTCCAGGACATATCATTTCTATGGAGAAGAGCATCGAGTCCTTCGACTCTCACGAAAGCGCCGAATTCAACGAATTTTAGCACTTCACCCTGAACAATATCTCCCTCTTTATGATTTTGAATAAATTCAGCCCAACTTTTCTTATGCTGTTCATCAAGGTAGTCTTTTCTGGAAATTATAACAGATTTTTTTGAAAAATCGACAGTTTTAATAATGAAAGCATATTCCTCCGCTGATTCAGAAATAACTTTCAAGTCTGCAGTGAGAGAATACGGAAGAAATGTATTTATGCCCAGACAATTAACAATTTTCCCTTTTGGGCTTGCAGAAACAACTCTGCCCTTAATTTCTCTTTTCCCGTCATTATATAATTGAATAAAGTCTTTCCAGCCCTTTTCCATCTCTGCTGCTTTTCTGGAGAACTGGTAAACTCCATCAACAAGTTTCTTATTCATGAGTTTAACAATATAAACCTCACCAACTTCAGGTGTGGTTTCGAACTCATCAAGGGCAACCCGTCCATCTGATTTTGTACCGACATTCACATATGCAAATCCGGAATCAACTGTTACAACTTCTCCTTTTACTATCATACCGGCTTCAAGTTCATCAAGAGCGGAATCTGCAACTGATTCCATGTCGATAGCATCGAAGTTATCATCTGTAATTGGGGTCATACCTGCACCTTATTCTTATCTCATATTCATTTATTAAACTTTATTAAATCTTTAAGCTTTTCAATTACATCGCTAAAGGTCATATTGGAAGTATCTAAATAAACAGAATCTTCCGCTTTTTTTAAAGGGCCGAATTCTCTGCTTTCATCTTTAAAGTCACGCTGTATAATCTGATTTCTGATAGAATTTTCGTCAACATTTTTTCCCAAATCAGTATATTCTTTAACCCTTCTTTCAGTTCTCACGTCAACAGAGGCATCAAGATATACTTTCAAATCTGCATCGGGGAAAACTACTGTTCCAATATCTCTGCCATCCATAATTATAGAGCTCTCTCCGGCCCATTTCCTTAGCAGCGAACTTACGTAAGCCCGAATCTCTTTATTATTTGAAAAAAAACTGATTTTCTCGGCAACTTTTTCATCTCTGATAGCAACGGAAATATCTTTGCCGTTTAATAATGTTCTTACATTGCCATCAGGTTCGAAAGTCTGTTCGATGTTTACACCGGACAGTTCATTTACAGGATTATTTACAGATAATTTCTCACCGTATTTATCCATAAAATACCAGGTTATTGCTCTATAAATGGCACCTGAATCAATATATTTTACACCCATTTCAAGAGCGGCTTTCCTGCAGACACTGCTTTTTCCGGAACCCGCCGGACCATCAACAGCAACAATTATCTTCTGGTTATTACTGTTCACATTAATCACTTTCGATTGAAAATTCTTTAATTTCTGATAATTTTGGAAGATCAGAAAGCTTATTTAATCCGAAATAACGCAGGAATTCGTCAGTTGTTCCATATGCAAGAGGTCTGCCCGGAAGATCTTTTCTTCCTACAGGTTTCACAAGGTTGCGCTTCATCAGGTTAGCCACCATCATTCTTGAAGAGGCTCCACGCAGCTCATCAACATCTGCGAGAACCAGCGGTTGTTTATAAGCAATTATCGCAAGAGTTTCAAGCATTCCCTTGGAAAGACTCTCTCTCCGCCTTAAACCGAGAGCATGTCTCAACTGTTCCGCGAAGCGGGCGTTAGTTACAAACTGATAGCCGTTGGAAAGCTCAGCAAGCCTTATGCCGCCGTCCCTCTCTTCATATTCATCAACAAGTGAATCGATTATTATTTTTGCCTGAGTAGGATCTATCATGAAGTTTTTTACAAAAAAACTAATAGGAACAGGGTCATTACTTAGAAAAAAAACTGCCTCAAAAAGGCTTTTAAGATCATGCTCCCTGTCAATTTCATCTTCAACAATTTCATCTACATCATTTTCTGATATCTCTTCACTGTTAATCTGGCTGTTATTTTCAGATTCACCCATAATTAACCCGTTTTATATTTAATTTAGTAATCAGCTTTTAGAAAACAATTTGAAATCTTTGATATCACTAACCTGTAACTGATCAGCCATCAATGCTTTCAAGGGAAAAGTTACGCAGTATCCTTATATCTCCAAAAACTCTATGCTGCTGAACTTTTATCATGCCGGTTTTAGACATCTCAAGAACAGCTAAAAATGAAGCTATAATTTCAGCTTTTGTAGGCTTTTCAGAAAAAATATCAATAAAAATAACAGCTTCATTCTCTTTCAGTAATTCAGTTATGAATTCAATTCTGTCACTGACGAGTATTTCGTCAAATACAATTTCCCGTGAATCAACGGACACAGTCGCGTTTAAAACGTTAGAGAATGCTTTCAGAAGTTCATATAATGATACCTCAAGATAGAGCTCCTCCTCGCCAAGATCTTCACTAACATTATTTCTTATAAATACATTATTCTGCAGCTCATACATTTCTTTAAATTCATCAGACATTTTCTGATATTTTTTATATTCAAGAAGTTTTTGAATCAATTCAGGAGGAAGGGGCTGGGTAAAATATTCATCTTCCACTTCACCCGAGGGCAGAAGCGCTCTGCTTTTATAATAAATAAGTTCTGATGCCATAAGAATAAAATCAGATGCAACTTTTACATCCATGTCTTCCATCATTTTCAGAAACGCAATATACTGCTCGGTTATTTGCGATATAGATATTTCAGTAATATCAATTTTCGATTTTTTTATTAATTCCCATAATACATCGAGAGGACCGCTATATTTTTCAATATTAACGATATAGGAATTCTCCTTTTCAGATCCTTCCGGATTTATTATTTCATTTTCTGTCATGTCGTTTATTTTTTTCTATATTCAGGGAAAAAATACCCCCTTAATAAATTAAGGGGTTTGAGGGTTCTCTAATGCAAGAGAAAAACAATCATTAAAAAAAATTTATGATAAAGCCTTTTCTGCAGCTTTTTGGAGTCTCTCCGGAGGGAAAGGCTTCACTACAAAATCTTTAACGCCGAGTTTAATAGCTTTAGTTAAGAGGCTTTCCTGTCCAAGTGCAGTTACCATTATTATTCTTGCGGATGAGTCCACAGAAAGAATTTCTCCTGCAGCTGCTATCCCATCCTTCTCTCTCATGGTTATATCCATAGTTACGAGATCAGGCTTAAGTTTCTTATATAATTCAACCGCTTCATTTCCGTTTTCAGCTTCACCGACTATTTCATGTCCCGCAGGAACGAGAGCGTCTTTCACAAGGGTTCTCATAAACTTTGCATCATCTACAATCAAAACTCTTGCCATCTCAGTACTCCATTCTATTTTATTTAAGTATAGATACTAATAATTTATATGTCAATCTATTATAAAAAAATTTAATCCATTTTTCCATACTTTATTTTTGCCCTTCAGGAAATCAATTACTAATTTTTAAATATTTTTAACAATTTTATTAGTAATATCGGACAGAGATACTATTTCATTAACAGCACCTATTTCCACTGCGACTCTGTTCATTCCGTAAACAACAGATGTCTCTTCATTCTGTGCAAGAGTGTATCCGCCTTTTTCTTTTATTCTCAGTAAACCTTCAGATCCGTCTCTCCCCATTCCGGTCATGATTACTCCAACCGATCTGTTTCCGGCATGTTCAGCAACTGAATTAAACAAAACATCAATTGACGGCATGTGTCCGGAGACCTTATCTGCTTTAAATACTCTTATCTTGTATTTATCACCTTTCTTTACAATATTCATATGCGAGTGCCCTGGAGCGACATATCCATGCCCTGGAAGAACATCATCTCCGTCTTCCGCCTCCTTCACTTCAAGATTTGAACTTTCATTGAGCCTTTTAGAAAAAGCTGTAGTAAAACCTTCCGGCATATGCTGCACTACAAGGACAGGGGAAGGAAATTTTTCCGGAAATTTATTAAAAACATTTATTAAAGCCGAAGGTCCGCCTGTTGAGGTACCGATTGCAACTATCTTATCCGATACATCTTTCATCAACGACTTAACCTCTGTCTTGAAAGAACCGGATTTTATTTTTTCATCTTCTATCTTCTGAATATTAAGTTTAGATTTATAAACTGATTTTACTTTTTTAACCAGCAGATCGCCGATCTCTTCAACAGACATGGACAGTAGAGTTGAAGGCTTGGGAATAAAATCAACCGCGCCAAGCTCAAGTGCCTTAAAAGTGGCTTCAGCGCCATGCTGGGTGAGTACACTCATCATAATAACAGGTTTAGGTTTTACCGACATTATCTGTCTGAGTGCAGCGAGACCGTCAAGAATCGGCATCTCGATATCCATTGTTATAACATCCGGATCAAGTTCCTGGTTTCTGAAAATTGCTGTTTTACCGTTATTTGCGGTTCCAACAACTTTTATTCCCGGATCTTTTTCAAGAATATCAGTTACGATCTTCCGGACAAGCGAGGAGTCATCTACAACCAGAACCTTAATCTGCTCGGACATTACTTTTAAATCCTTTGACTAATACTTTCAACGATTCGGTTTCAGGGAGAATCATAAGGTTACCCATCACCTGATCATTTTCAAAGTAAAATGCAGTTTCCATTACTATTGCGTAATCATGTTCGATATTATGCAATATAAGTACAGTATCCATAACAGACTGGAGGTAATCATGAACAAAAGTCGGAACATTCGGCTTAACTACCATATTGGATTTTTCTGCATATACATTTAATATGGAAGCACCTATAATATTTGTCAGCTCTTTGAGCGCCGAAACTCCATCTTCACTTAACTCATTGTTGCCTCTTGAATCTGTGCCGTAAAGCATATCAATAAGTTCAAATCCGATTTTCTCCTGAAGCAGGAGAAGAAGTGTTCCATTTATTTCGCCCTCTATTCCGAGCATTACGCCCATATACGGTTCATTCAAATTTCCAAAAAAATCAGGAATTTTTTCAACCGGGGTGAGCCTGACTTCCGGAATGGAAAGATCTATTCTCTTATTTAATATTTTTGAAAGAGATTCGGCTGCGTTTGCTGCGCCCATGTTTGATAAGAGATTGAACTCATTAAGTTCTTCTTTGCTTATATTCAACTCTTCGGTGATGTGTGAATCTGGCATTCCTGAATTTACAGCATCACTAATATTCTGTTTCAATTCATCTCTAAACTCCGAGAGAGCATCTTTGACTTTTGATTCAACATTTTCTTCAGCAGGTTTATCGCTAACACCGGCACCGGCTTCAGATTGAACATCTTCCGTTTCTACGCCTGATGTATTATCATCAAACATCATTGTGTTATCAAATTTTTTCTCTTCGGCTTTTTCAGTAACTTTTTCAGTTTCGCCCTCAGATTTTTCTTCATCGAAAATGAATACATCAGATATATAATTAGGGCTTCCCTCTCTTTCTACTGTTCCGGTCATGCCCCTGTGTTTGCCTGGAGTTGAGATATCTGCAAAAACAACTTTATCTGTTTCCTCTGTAACGGTTACAGGTTTTGTTTCCTCCATATCTTCCATATCATCCGAGTCAATCATACGGGACTTGGTTATTTTAAGTCTCTCTTCCTGAGTAAGTTTATCCTGCTGTGTAATCACTTTATTTATCATTGTCTGGATATCAAGAATCAGGCAGATGCTGCCATCTCCGAGAATTGATGCTCCTGCCAGACCTTCAACATTAGTATAATTGTGTTCCAGCGACTTAATTACTATTTCCATTTTTCCTTCGAGAAAATCAACTATGAGACCGATTTTCCTGTTCCCGTAACCGACTACAACAACCGGGATCTTCTGATTGGAAGAGAGTGCACTTTTCAAACCTATGAATTCATTCAATCTCAGTAGTGATAATATTTCACCCCTAAGATTTATTACTTCATGTCCTTCAATTGTCGCTATATCGGAAAGCGAAATTTTTATTGTTTCAATAACGTCAGAAAGCGGAATAGCATAAACTTCTTTTCTCACTCGCGTCATAATTGCAGGAATAATAGCTAATGTAAGCGGGAATGTGAGAATAAATCTTGTTCCCATACCTTTCTCTGTTTCTATACTCACATTACCGTTAAGTTCATTTACAGTTTCTTTAACAACATTCATTCCGACACCACGGCCGGATATATCAGTAATTTTTTTTGCAGTTGAAAATCCGGGGATAAAGATGTAGTTGTAAATATCCGCATCATCCATATTCGCCAGTATTTCCGCTGTTGATATTTTTTTCTCGATAACCTTCGCTTTAATAGCATCAACATCAAGACCTTTTCCATCATCGCTGATCTCAACAAATATCTGGTTCCCCCCCTGATAAGCATTAAGCGTAATAATCGCAGTCTCGGCCTTCCCAAGCCTTGCCCTATCTTCTGGAGACTCAATTCCGTGATCAACGGCATTTCTTATAAGATGGAGAAGCGGTTCGCCTATTACATCTATCACCTTTTTATCGAGTTCGGTTTCTTCACCTTTTATTACCAGTTCAAGATTTTTATTATGTTCTTTTGCAAGGTCGCGGACAAGCCTGTTGAACCTTGTAAAGACCTGACCGATAGGTACCATTCGTGTCTTCATTATACCCGTCTGCAAATCTTTCGCAATCCTTGACATCTGCTCCATACGGTTTTTAAATTCGCTTGAGATTGCCTTGTTGCCGGCATATTTCCGGATTTCTTCATAGAGTCTGTAAAATCCTGAATTTGCGATTACAAGCTCACCGACATTATTTAAAAGAAGGTCAAGTTTATCGACTGATACTTTAACAGTTTTAAGCATCGGGGTTTTTCTTCTATCATGGTCTACATGTTTTTCCCCTCTTCTTCTCTCAAAAATATCCTCTTCAGATTCATCGGAATCAGATGAATCATCTATTGAAAACTCACTGGTGTATGCATCCCCGCTGTAAGTTTCAGATTGCCGTTCTGTTGTTGTTTCAGTTTTCTGATCAATGTCGTTGTTCATCTGTTTATCCACTTGAAGAGGTGAACCAATTTTCAGTAATAGTTTATCATCCCTCTTCACCAATGATATACTTCTTAATTCAATTTTTTCTATCTGATCGATGTCGCATCCTTTGTAAATCTGGTGATGATTTCTAAAAGTTAAAAGTATAATCTTTAAAGTGGAAATGGTCTCATCTGAACTCATGTCATCGAGGGATGGAAATGTTTTTACAATATTTCCATCCTTCTCAAGATTAGCCGCAATAAGCTGACCTTTTACCCACTTCATCTGCGCAGATTCTTCAATCATAACTGTTATTTCATAACAGTCCATACCTTCTGATAATGCCTTTTTTATTTCATCACTTTCAGAAAAAGTAAATACAGTCTTTAGCTGAGGGACACTTTTTGATGCTGCAGGCTGACTGACGGCAGGTGCAGCTTTAACGTTTATCTTTGAACTGTCATTTACATTATTAATCCTGTCAATCAGCGGCCGAAGATTCTGATCCGGCTCAACTCCTGATGCAACAAGCTCTATTACTTCGCTTATCGTATCAAAACATTTAAATATTACATCGACAACTTCCGGGGTAATAGTATTGGTTTTATCTCTTATCCCCTGAAGAAGATTTTCCATCCTGTGCGCAAGATCACTTAGATCATTCAGCCCCACAAACGCGGCTGAACTCTTAAGCGAATGCGCTGCTCTGAAGATGTTATTAATTATCTCTTCATCCTCAGGATTCCTTTCCAATTCCAAAAGGTTCTTGTTAAGCTCCTGAAGCAATTCATCAGCTTCTTCTAAAAAAATATCCTGATATTCTCCGAGGGAAAAGGACATAATAATTTACCCCATCATTTATTGATTGTCTGAGTAAAAAGATGATGACTCTTTGACCATCTCTTTTTCTTCAAGAAAAATTATATGAGACATGTTAAGTAAAACAATAAGCCTGTCTTTAAGCCGCCCTATACCGGATACAAATTCCTCAGATACTCCTGTTATAAGTTCTGAAGGCGGATCAACATTGGCAACCGGAATTCTAACGACCTGATAAACATTATCAACCAGGAGACCCACCTGTTTTCCCCCGGTTTCAACTACAATTATCCGTGTTAAATCAGTTATGCTTCCCTTGGGGAAACCGAATCTGATCCTCACATCAACTACCGGCAGAACATTTCCTCTGAGATTGATAACTCCCTTAATAAACCCGGGAGTATTAGGAAGCCTTGTCATTTCAGGATATCTGAGTATCTCATGCACGGAAAGGATATCAACTCCATATTCAACTTCATCGAGCATAAAACTTACAAGCTGAATTACTTCACTATCAATAACTTCTTCTACAGCTGACTCTGAATCCACTGCGCCTTCGCCTTTTGCCGATTTTAAAAATTTATTAATATCCATTTAACTTACCTGTAAAATCAAATCTATTTAGTACTCACTCATATTTAATATACATAATAAAAGTAAATAAAGCAAAATGAGGTCTAGGGAATATATATAAAAAAACTAAATAATAATTCAATTAAAATAATTACTATTAAGTACTTTTTATTAAAACATGCGAGATGGCACAAAGGTTCTATTTCTGTACCCGAGGTACCTGAATGAGGATTAATTAAGGATAATTAATCCTTAAACCCCGTAAAAATTATGGCTGTTATATACTTGTGATAATTCATTCATTTTTATGCACTTTTAAAGCATGTAAATACATGTAATCAGGAAAATCCTTTCACTCAGTCTTCACTGAATCACTGAATTAACTGCATGTCATGAAAGCGGACGGACTTCTCCGGAACCGGAAAAGATATCCCCTATCAGACCTTCATCCAGAAGAGAAATTATCTCTTTTGTTTTATCTTCAATTGCTCCCTCAATACCATTGCTGATTTTCTTAACCTGAAAAAATTCATCAGCAATATTTAAAGAGGCCAGTATGGCAAGCTGAAGAGAATTTCCGCCCGGAACGTTATTCCCTATCTCTTCAATCTTCTGATTAACATAATCTGCAAGCTGTATAATATAATCCGGGGACGTATCCCCTTTTATATTATACGTCTGGCCTAAAATTGTTACTTTTACCTTTCCTGATTCCATGACTCACCTTTATTATCTTTCATCATCTTCAATTATAATAATATCATCATCTTCATCAGCGGCTTTTTTTGCCGGTTTTTTAACTACTTCTTCATCATCAATTATAATGTCACTGCTGTCAACATCTTCAATTATAATTTCATCATCGTCGTCAAGAAGAATAATTTCATCATCGTCAGACACTACAGATTTAGATTTAGGTTTTTTCTTATCCTGAATGTCTTCTTCATCATCAATTATAATTATATCATCATCTTCTTCAATCAGAGCCGGTTCTGAAGAATCTACATTTTCAACTTTCAAATCTTCATCGATTTCCCGGGTTTCAATTTTATCTTCTATAACAATCATATCGCTGTCTGATTCAATTATAAGATCATTATCCTCATCTTTAATGGCCGAAGCAGATTTTGCCGGTGCTGCACCAGCCGGTTTAACAGATTCCCCGGAATATGACTGTATTGGAACTCCGCCCTGAATAATGTCCAGTTTACCAAGAAGTCCTATTATTTTCTTTTCGAGAATTTCCTCTTTTTCATTCAGTTCTTTAAGTTCAAGAGCTGTAGCATCGAGTTCTTTCTTTATTCTTTCAATTTCCTGCTCTTTTTCCTCCAGAGTCAGTTTCACTTCTTCAACTTCACTTTTCAGAGATTCATTGTCATTCTCAAGCTTTGAATTTTCAGTTCTTAAGTCACCGATAAGATGTAATGCTTTTATCACTCTGGATTCGAGTTCTTCAAGCTGCTGCATAGTAATCATATATTACCTCCCGTTATTTCCTTCAATTCAGATCAATTACTGTTTCTTCAAAATAGTAATTTCTATATTTATTATCGGAATAAAGATTAAAAGTCATTAACCTAGATACAACAATAGTATATTACACCAGCAAAAACTGCTTTTTGGCAAGTGCAGATACCTGCTCCTGAACAGATCACCACTTTGATACTGTAAATATCCAGCTATTGTGCAAATGGTGCAGATATAATATCATCATTAAATATTCAGGGTATATATCAGTCTATATAATATATTCAGAATGCAGGATGCGTCAAGCAGAATGAGAAAAGTATTATAATTAAAAAAATATATTCAGACTAACTTCGGCCCTGTTTTTTATATATCCTTCGTTTTTCAATAAATCTACTATATCAGAGGCTTGTATAAAAAAAGATTCTGAGAAAAAATATTTTATTCCCGCTGATAACAGCAAAGGATTAACTCCGGCACCTTCTATATTTATATCATCATCATTGCCGCAGTTAGTAATTCCTGATGAATAATAGACTTCTGAAAATATAATCAATGGGTATATTCTTGATGTAACGATTCCTGCTGAAATTGAAGCATAATCATTTCTCAGATTTTCTCCGTCAAGAAATGAATCTTCATAAAAAGGATTCAATCCTAAACATGATTTATACGTCTCGCTATTCATGGGATTAAGTTTAAATCCGCTGTAAAGATCCTCCCCTCTTCCTTCCCTGAATGTGTATGACGGATTAAAAATCAGGATTTCTTTGCTTGAAAGATTCAACGTTAAAACAGGAGTAATTTTCAGCTCATTATTCCCGAAGGATAAATTTCTGCACTTTTCATCAGTATATGCGTCAGGGCCGGTTGGAATCCTTACTACAAGGTTCACGCCTGTCTTAAAAGTGCCGTCAAAATATTCCCCTATGAAATGCCACAAATTAAAAAGAATATCGCCGGGAATGCTTTCTCCTGTTTCAAAAGAATTATAATGTATAAGTGAAAAATCAAATCCTGCGGAGGTGTAGCTTCCGATTCCGATATTAAACGAAAAATTATCTTTTCTGTTCATATTTTCAATGTAAATGAACTGTTCCGTTATTGACATATCGATTTTATCTTCAGCGGGAGTATAGCAGCTGCGGGTCAGAGGGAGAGAATATATATCAGAAAAACAAAACAGCACCATAATTATGGTGCTGTTTAATATTATAAAATAATTTTTCATTCAAATAAAATGTAGTTTATGCTGCCTTTTTTACATTTTCAACAATCTTTCTGAATGCATCCATATCTCTTACAGCAATTTCAGCGAGCATTTTTCTATTAATATCTACTTTATTAACTTTTAGTGCGCCTATAAGTTTGCTGTATGACATTCCGCATGCTCTTGCAGCTGCATTTATTCTCATTATCCAGAGAGAACGGAAATCTCTTTTCTTCAATCTTCTGTCTTTATATGAGTTCTGAAGAGCTCTTCTTCTTGCATCTTTAGCAGTTCTGAAAAGCTTACTTCTTGCGCCTCTATATCCTTTAGTATCTTTAAGGACTCTTCTTTTTCTTTTCTGGTGGATTCTTCCTGTAGTAGCTCTTGCCATTTTTACCCTCTTCTATAAATTACTCGAAATTGTTATCGTTACGCGTATGGAAGCATTCTTTTTACTTTTGATACTTCCGCTTCTGATGCTACCGTTGTACCTCTTAATCTTCTTTTCTGTTTCGGCGATTTGTGTTCAAGAATATGACGGGCATAAGCCTTTGCGCATTTAACCTTCCCGTTTTTTGTTATTGAAAATCTCTTTTTAGCGCCGCTGCTGCTTTTCATCTTAGGCATATCGTTACCCCTTATTTATCGTAGTTGCAATTTTAAATATTTATATCAGCTTCTTTACTTGGATACAGGCGTCATGTACATTGTTATATTTCTTCCTTCCTGAATAGGTCTTTTTTCAATAACACCAATGTCTTTCAAAACTTCCTGGACCTTTTCCATTACTTCAAAACCCAGTTCAGGGTGAACCATTTCACGTCCCCTGAACATCAATGTAAACTTTACCTTATCGCCCTTTTCAAGAAAATCTTTTGCCCTGTTAACCTTGTGTGTAAAATCGTTATCATCGATGGCCGGTCTCATCTTAATTTCTTTAACATGAACGACCTTCTGCTTCTTCTTTGCTTCTTTTGCCTTTTTAATCTGATCAAATTTAAACTTACTGTAGTCGATAATCCTTACAACCGGAAGTTCCTGATTCGCGGTAATCTCAACAAGATCTAAACTTTTCTCTCTGGCAATTGCAAGAGCTGCACTTAATGCTATTACTACAGGCTCGCCCTCTTCACCTACCAGTCTGACATTTTCAGCAATAATCTCTTCATTAATCCTGAATTTGTCAAATTTATCCTTATTGGATCCCTTACCTTTATTCTGCAAAATTGTGTTACCCCCGGAAAATATCTTTAACGTCAGAATGACTTAACAGTACTATTAAAATCAATAAAAAATTCACTTTATGCGATATTTTTTCGGTAATTGCACAATATTTGTATAGCAGGGACGAAAAACCTTTCGCCCCTGCTGTACAAATGGCGATCCAACTGTATAAATAACGTTTTAGCTATCTTTTTTCAGCTATATCTTCCTTCAAAAGCTTATAAAACTCATCAAGCTTCATGGTAACTGAATCTTTTTCTCCCCTTCTTCTTACAGAAACTGAATTGCTTTCCACTTCATTTTTTCCGAACACACATACATATGGAGCTTTCTGCGATACAGCTTCCCGTATTTTATAACCCATCGATTCATTACGGAGATCCGTTTGAGGACGGAGTTCCATATCTATCATATCGGATTTCACTTTATTTACGAATGCAGCCTGCTCTTCTGAAATATTTATAAGAATCGCATGTACCGGTGAGATCCATGCTGGAAATTTTCCTGCATAATGTTCTATGAGGATTCCGACAAATCTTTCAATTGAACCGAGAAGCGCGCGGTGAACCATATATGGTCTATGCTTCTGGCCGTCCTCACCTATATAATGCATATCAAATCTTTCAGGCATATTAAAGTCAAACTGTATTGTAGTCATCTGCCATTCACGGCCTATTGCATCCCTGACCTTGAGATCGATTTTCGGGCCATAGAATGCTCCGCCCCCCTCATCCATCTCTACTTTAAGGCCAGATAACTCAATAGCTTTTCTGAGAGATTCCTGAGCTGTTTCCCATCTCGATGCTTCCCCTACACTTCCTTCAGGCTTTGTCGCAAGGTATGCTTTTATATCTGTAAAACCCAAAGTCTTCCACATCCAGAGTGAGAACCTTAAGACTTCTTTAACCTCGTCCTCAATCTGTTCGGGGGTACAGAATACATGAGCATCATCCTGAGTAAAGCCCCTTACACGCATAAGGCCGTGAAGTACTCCTGACTTTTCATATCTGTAAACTGTTCCAAGCTCCGCCCACCTGAGAGGGAGATCCCTGTATGAATGAAGTGATGTCTGATATATCTTTATATGAAACGGGCAGTTCATCGGTTTGAGATAATAGTCCTGTTCATCAATTTCCATCGGAGAATACATGTTCTGCTTGTAAAATCCCAGGTGACCCGATGTTTCCCACAGGTGTGCACGCCCTATATGAGGGGTATAAAGAATTTCGTATCCGTTTTTAAAATGCTCCTTCCTCCACCAGTCTTCAAGAATGTTCCTGAGCCTTGCACCTTTAGGATGCCAGTAAACAAGGCCGGCTCCCACATCTTCATGTGTACTGAAGAGATCGAGTTCCTTGCCGAGCTTGCGGTGGTCTCTCTTTTTAACTTCTTCGAGAAATTCAAGATGTTTGTTGAGAGATTTCGGGTCGGGGAATGCTATTCCGTATATACGCTGAAGCATTTTATTCTTTTCATCTCCGCGCCAGTAAGCCCCTGCGATTGAAAGAAGTTTGAATGCTTTTAAAACTTCAGTGTTAAGAACGTGCGGCCCGCGGCAGAAATCTGCGAACTCACCCTGACGGTAAAGGGAAACATTTCCTTCCGGAAGCGCTTCTATAAGTTCAACTTTATATATTTCATTTATCTTTCTGAAGTATTCCAGCGCTTCACCGCGGGTCATCTCCTCTCTTTTCACATTGAGCTTTTCTTCCACGATCTTTGCCATTTCTGTTTCAATAGCGACGAGATCTTCAGGGGTTAGAGATTTCTTCATATCTATATCGTAATAGAAACCATTTTCGATAGACGGTCCTATTGCAAATTTCGCATCAGGATAAAGTCTTTTCACTGCCTGAGCCATAAGGTGTGATGTTGAATGCCAGAAGATATCCTTTCCCTTTACTGAATCAAAGGTGATAATATTTATTTCGCTATCTGCAGTGACAGGAGTTGAAAGATCAACAGCAATGCCATTAATCTCGGCGGCAAGAGCAGCCTTCTGCAGCCCTTTACCAATCTGGCCTGTTATATCATATAGAGTTGTCCCTTTCTCGACTTCTCGTACGCTTTTATCCGGTAGTGTTATTTTTATCAGGTTGCTCAATTCAGTGTCTCCATGTACTAATTTGCTTTTCTGCAGGATTACCTATTTCAAAAATATAAGGTGAAGGAAACTCTGGGTGATACTGGATTCGAACCAGTGACCTCCTGCATGTCGAGCAGGCGCTCTAACCAACTGAGCTAATCACCCCTATTCTGCTGAATATTTTAATCAATATTTTTAAGAGGGGGGCATTGTCAACATTTTTTTGGAAAATAACACTTCCAGTTCCATCATAAGCGCTTACCTTCCACCATGGAATTCTCTATCCGGCTTTTCCCGGAAAAAAATTCACTAAATAAACCTTGCCCGGTTTTAAGCTCTCCTTCTCATACTTTTTGTGAAAAGAGGCCGGAGACACTAGTGAAACGGCTGTTATCACTCAGATAATCATATTCTGATTGATATTTAAACTCGGCTATATTACCATGTATATGTCAATGATTGCACAGAACCACAGAACAAGGATAAAAAAATGTACGAAAACATCGAAATTTTTGCAGGAGATAAGGCTGCGGAAATTATCCGTGAAAAAGGTCTTAAAGAAGATGACATCAAAACAATTGTCGGAGCTTCCGGCGGGCCGAAATTCCTGGTACTTTCGGGGCTTGATAAATCTATATTAAATACATGGTTTAAAAAAAGAACAGAGCCTTTGTTCTTTATCGGATCCTCAATCGGCTCATGGAGAGGAGCAGCATATGCCGCTAAAAAACCTGTTGAGACTCTTGATAGATTTACCGAATCATACCTCAAACAGCATTATACGAGTAAACCATCCAGAAAAGAAGTTACTGATGAAAGCATAAGAATCATTAATGACTTTCTGAAAGATGAAGATATAGATTTTATCCTTAATAAATCAAAAATAAACTTAAACATAATTTCGGCTCAATGCAGAGGAATTTCCTCTCTTGAAAGCAATATAGCGCTTGCGCTTTCCTTCATTCCTGCTGCAATTGTTAATCTCTTCAGCAGAAAACTTCTTCTGAAAATTTATACAAGGACACTGTTTTATGACTCACGGAACACTCCGCCATTTATTGACTCATTTAAAACCGGCAACAGGATAAAACTCACAGGGAAAAATTTCGAACAGGCGCTCCTCTCATCCGGTTCAATCCCATTTGTGATGGAAGGGATTAAAAATATTCCCGGCGCGCCAAACGGCACTTACAGAGACGGAGGACTGACCGATTATCATATCAATATTGATTTCGGCATAAAAGACGGAATAGTGCTCTTCCCGCATTTCAGCAGCAGGGTAATTCCAGGATGGCTGGATAAATCTATTTCATGGAGAGGCCCGGTTAAAAAATATTTTTCCAACACTGTTCTTGTAGCTCCATCAAAAAAGTTTATTGAGAGTCTGCCGATGGGAAAAATTCCCGACAGGACAGATTTCAAAACTTTTTTCGGAAGAGACAGTGAAAGACTTAAATACTGGAATGAAGTGATAAAAAAAAGTTCGATTGCCGGCGATGAGTTTATGGAAGCTGTCTCAAGCGGAAAGATTAAAGATATGATCAAAAGTTTTTAAACAAAAAGGGTGACGCTATTAAATGTCACCCTCCTGCTGAATCTTTATATTTCTCAATAACTGCTCATGTTTTTTAAATCTTCGCCGGCTTTATGTAACGGCAACTGCTGCCATCTAACAAATCATCCAGCTAAACCCTCCGTACCCCCGGCGGGGGACTTCAAAAACAAAAACTTTTGCCCGTTCAACGGAGTAAACAATACAAACAATTTTTGCCTTGCCCCCTCCGGAGGTGCGGGGCTTAATCCTACTCTACATACATTGAGCTAATAATATCTTTATATTTGCTGGAAATTACCTTTCTCTTGATTTTAAATGTCGGCGTAAGTTCACCGGTCTCCTGAGCAAATTCATTCGCAAGAAGAGTAAACTTTTTAACCTTTTCTACCTGGCCGAGAGCCGCTGTCCGTGCATCAATTTTCTCACGGTATAACTGTATTATCGCAGGATTCTTAACAAGCTCCTCTCTTGATGAATATGTTATTCCGTTCTTCTGGCAATACTGTTCAAGCTGTTCAAAATTCGGAACAATAAGAGCGGATACATATTTCATTCCGTCACCTACAGCTGCAGCCTGCTCAAAATATATATCTTCTTTAAGTAATGTCTCAATCTGCTGCGGAGCAACATATTTTCCTCCGGAGGTTTTAAACATATCCTTAAGCCTGTCTGTTATTACAAGATAACCTTCATCGTCAAGATGGCCGATATCTCCTGTCCTCACCCAGCCGTCTTCAGTAAAAAGGTCTTTAGTAAGCTGAGGTTTGTTCCAGTATCCCGGAGTCTGGCTCGGGCTTGTCGCCTGAATTTCACCCTCAGGTGATATTCTGACTTTCATGAGAGGTACAACCGGTCCGCAAGTACCGAACTTATTGCGCTGAGGATTTGATACGGTTATTACAAAACATTCTGTCATTCCATAACCCTGGAGAAGGAGAACCCCGCAGCTGAAGAAAAATTCAGCTATTTCCCCTGAAAAAGCTGAACCTCCGCAGTTGTACACTTTGTTTCTTCCGCCGAAAATATTTCTCACTTTTTTAAGAACAAGAGTATCAGCAACTTTAAACTTAAGCTTGAGCCCGAAAGGTATTGGTTTCATATCTTTTTTCAGGTATGCGACTTCTTTACCGGTATTGATCGCCCAGTTGAAAAGTTTCTGTTTCTTTTCAGGAGCCTGGCTGATTCCATCCTGAACTTTTGAATATATTTTTTCCCAGAGTCTTGGGACGCTGCACATATAGTGCGGCTTTGACTCAAGCAGAAACTGAAGAAGTACATCAGGTTTAGCCTCGTGGCAGTAGTCTACACGCGCGTTGCAGCAGAGAATAAAATAACTCCATGCCCTTTCAAATACGTGAGCAAGAGGCAGGAACGCGAGGTTAACATCGGACTCGATGATTGGAATATAATATCCTGTAGCAAAAAGCATTGCAAGCCAGTTTTTATGAGTAAGCATTACCCCTTTAGGTTCTCCTGTTGTACCAGAGGTGTATATAAGTGTTGAGAGATCTTCGCTTGTTGATGCGGCAAGTTTCTTTTCAAGCTCATCCTTCTTCGAGGATTTTTTACCCATTGAAATAAAATCTTTATAGAGTATAACTTTGCTGTTATTCCTGTCATAATTAATTCTATGGTCAATAACGATTAATTTTTCGAGCTTGGGGCAATCTTTAAGTATACTCACTGCTTTATTATAATGTTCCTGCTTTTCCACAAAAAGTATTCTCATATCGCAGTCATTAACTATATATCTCAATTCTTCTGCGGAATTTGACTGGTAAACCGGAACTGAACATGCACGGATTGAAAAACATCCGAAATCTGCAACTGCCAGTTCAACCCTGTTATTTGAAAAAATACCTACGAATTCTCTCTCTTTTACTCCATACTCAAGGAGGCCCATAGCGCATGAGTCTATTAAATCAACAAATTTAGACCAGCTGAACTCCTCCCACTCGCCAAATGCTTTATGTCTGACAGCAATTTTGCTGTTGCCATATTTTTCAGCTCTCTTGTGCACCATTTTTCCAAGATGATCATCTTTAGCAAGAAAATCCTGGAACTCTTTTTCATAATCTATATTACTCATGAAACTTCCTCCAATATAAAATTCTTTTTTTAGACCGTCCGGATGGTAGTATCATATTAATTAGAAGCTGTCTTGCCGATTTATAACTTATAAAATTACTGCTTTTTATAAGTTATAATTCTGAAAGGATTTTCCGGGGGATTATTAAAACTTCTTTAAAATCTTTTTTACTGTCTCTTTGTTGTAATAAACTAAATTATTCTATACTATATTAATGATATTTATTTACAATAATCCGATACGGATCAAAGGACTACAGGCATGATAAAATCCACAGCTGTTATCGAAGCAGGCCCGCTGCGGTTACAAAAGCAAAGCTTTCCGGCAGCAGTTAATTGTCATTGACAGCTATTTAAGCTGTTAATAATCTTAAAAAAAAATGGTAAATAATTTATGTCACATATGATTTTATATTTTATCATGTTTTTCGGACCTGCCTTCGCGCTGATTATTTCAATCGGCCAGCTGGTTCAGGCAAAGAAGGATTTAATCGATTACCTTTTCGCACTTTCATTCTTCGGAATGTCTGTGTGGATGTTTCAGATTATACTTTTAAGTACTGACCTGATCAATAACTGGGAATACGCGTGGTACCTTACCTTCCTTCCTGTCCCCCTGATTTATATTATTCCGCCAATAATGGTTTTAAGATACAGATGGGTTCTTGCAAGCACTTTCAAACTGAGGAAATCCCATATTTACCTGATTATTCCGTCTATTATATCACTGGGTATTTTCCTTTATTTCCCGTTTTCAGGCCACGAAGAAGTTTTCAGGTACTATCCCGGGCTCCCGATTATGAGTGAGAGATTTACTCACCTGCCTCTCTACTTTAAAATTACATACATTACGGCAATTATCCCGAATTTTTATGTATCAGCGCTGATGACACCTGTTCTTATCCAGATGCTTCCGGTATGGAGGCGCGACACTAACAATAAAATTTTAAAGCCTGCGAGAATGGGCTATCTCTCCGCTCTCTCAATTGTTGTTTCAAATATAATGTGTTTACTGGGATATATATTCTCACTTGATCTTGTAATAATTTCTATACTTGTCGCAAATGCAGCGACCATATATGTTTATCTCGTAACTCAAAGGCATCCGGATTATCACCGCCTGCTGAGAAGTGAAACCCGGAAAGCGAACTACGAGAAATCAAGAATTTCCGGACTTGACGTAAATGTTATATGCACAAGGCTCCAGGAGCTGATGCGTGACGAAAAAGTTTTTGCCGACGAAGAGCTTTCTCTGCGCGACCTAGCGGGTGAACTCGGCATAAGTGCACATCAGCTGTCCGAGATACTTAATGAAAAAATAAAAAAGAACTTCAACACATTCGTGAATGAGTACAGGGTTGCAGAAGCCAAGACAATGCTCATTGAAGAGCCCCAAAGATCGATACTCTCGGTAGGAATTGCTGTAGGATTCAACTCCAACACAACGTTCTGTACCGTGTTTTCAAAAATTGCAGGTGAATCACCAAGCCATTACAGAAAACAGAAACTTAACGGGTAGAATTTACAGAGATTTAACAGTATACTTTATAAAAGGAAGGTGTTTAATGAAAAGCATAATAGTAACAGTCATCGTGGGAGTTTCCGCAGGTTATCTCTCAGGCTTAATCTGGAAAGGGAGAGGTTTCGGCTTTATAGGGAATCTTCTTCTTGGCATATGCGGCGCTTTTATTGGAGGATTTCTGTTTAATCTGGTCGGATTTCACATCAATGGTCTTATAGCTCAGATTATTTCGGCTCTTGCCGGAGCTCTTCTTCTGCTCTGGATCATCAGCCGTATTAAGTAATGGCACCGATACTTGAGATTATAGACCTGAAAAAAACTTTTCCCGGCGTAAAAGCCGTGGACGGAGTATCATTCAGTATCGAACCTGGAATCTGTTTCGGGCTTCTCGGCCCGAACGGTGCGGGTAAAACCACGACAATCGAAATTATTGAGGGAATACTGAAACCTGATTCAGGCAGGATCCTTTACCGGAACCAGAAAAGAGGAAAGACATTCAAGGAGGAGGTGGGAATCCAGTTCCAGAACACCGAGCTTCCTCAATACCTTACTGTTTTTGAAACCCTTAAAGCATTCAGGACACTCTACACAAGAAAAGCGAAACTCGACTGGATTGTAGATGTATGCAGTCTGACGGAAATTCTCGATCGCGATAATAGAAAAATTTCCGGCGGGCAGAAACAGCGGCTCCTCCTTGCGATAGCGCTCACTAATGACCCCGAGCTGATCATCCTCGATGAACCGACAACCGGGCTTGATCCTCAGGCGAGAAGGCATCTCTGGGATATTGTAAACGGAATCAAACAGTCCGGCAGAACAATAATACTGACTACACACTACATGGAAGAAGCCGAAATTCTCTGTGACAACATAGCCATAATGGATTACGGAAAAATTATAGATAAGGATTCTCCGAAAAATCTGCTGGCAAGGTATGGAGAAGGAGCAACCATCTCAATAAAATCGGAGACACCGGAAAAAATCATTAATGCTGTTTCGTGCAATGTTTATATGGTTGATGACACAATTGAAATACACACAGACTCACTGAATGAATGCATACAGAACCTGGCGCATGCCGGGGCGGATCTCTCCAATATGACAGTACGGACTCCGAACCTTGAAGATGTTTTTCTCAAACTGACCGGGCACACTCTGAGGGCGTAGAGAGGAATAATTAATGCTTAAAAGAATATGGATAATATTTCTGTCAAGAAACAGAGAATTTTACAGGGACAGATCAGGTTTCGGATGGAATATTATCTTCCCGTTTTTTATCATAATAGGATTCAGCCTTATATTCAATCAGAATGAAAAATCTGAATACAAGATAGGTGTTGTCGGAGGGGAGAATAACATAAAGAAAGAAATTTCTCTTCAGTACAACAATTTCAGGAAATCAAAATTCATAGAATTTCTTCATATAGAAAGTATCGAATCCGGTAAAGAAAAACTGGGCCACCATAGGATTGATATGCTGATAGACCCGGAACATGGTGTATACTGGAAAAGTGAATCTTCACCAAAAAGTTACCATGCAGAAAAAATCCTTCAGGCCGGATATTATCAGCCGGGTAAAGAATCATTCATTGCCGGCACAGTTGAAGGAAGAGAAATTCCGTATATCGAGTGGCTCTTCCCCGGGGTGCTTGGCATGAACATGATGTTCAGCGCGCTGTTTGGTGTCGGTTATGCCGTAGTCCGTGACAGGAAAAACGGCGTGCTTAAAAGACTGAGCGTTACTCCTCTTGTTCCCTTTGAATTTTTAACTGCGCATATAATGTCCCGGATGTTTGTTCTGTTTATAACAACTTCAGTTGTATATGCCGGATGCTTTCTGATTTACGGTTTTGAGAACAGGGGATCATACTTTTCTCTTATACTTATTTTTTCTCTCGGCGGATTCAGCATGATTTCTCTGGCACTGATAATTGCAGCGCGAAGCAGCAGTGAGGAGTTTGCAGGGGGAGCATTAAATCTTCTGTCATGGCCGATGATGCTGTTGTCAGAGGTATGGTTTTCACTTGAAGGCGCCAGGCCATGGGTAAAAAATGTCGCTCAGCTTTTTCCTCTTACTCATCTTACCGACGGGGTAAGAAAAATCATGAACGATGGCGCGTCACTTTATGATATCAGATATCACATTATAGTACTTACTGCCATGTCGGTACTTTTTCTGGCGGCAGGATCTATCCTCTTCAGATGGAGAAAAGCGGATTGAAAGCATTCTATTATTTTTTAAGCCTGTAAATATCCATCCCGTTTATCTTTTTATCAAAATAATAATTCTTTTCAACATATCCATATAGAACTTTTGCTTCTTTCAAATTCACTTTAAAATTAGACAGCCCGTTTTCCGAAACGTCAACTATAAGTACAGGTTTCTTCCTTGACAGCAATGATATTAATGAAGACTCCATCGCACTGGCTTTCTTTAATGATTTTTCATCACCTGTAGTATACAAATCCCTTATCATATACGCAGATCCTTTCATCCAAAGGCTATGGCCGCCTATTCTTCTGTTGGAAAAATAATTGATATACGGCCCGTCGCCCCAAACAAAAACCGGATCATCTTTTCCCGTAGTATGAATTATATAATCAACCGTATCTCTGTAATCTTCGTGCGGCAAAAGATAATCATTAAAAGTCCCGATTAAAACTCCCCTGGTCCAGTAAAGGATTTCACCCTCTTTATAAAAAGCATCCGGGAAAAAATGCTTTATAACAATATCTTTTGTATTCCATACAAGAAAAAAAACAGCAGGAATCATTACTAAAACAGTCAGATTCTTTTTTACGTTATTTATAACACGGTTGTTTTGTAATTTTTCAATAGCAAGAGCAGAAACTATAACAAGGGATGGATAAGCGGCCATGAAATAATGGAAGTATACTCTTGCTCCTCCGCCCAGAACCATAAGCCAGGTACATATAAAGAATAGTAAAACTGCGGATTCTTTTAACTCTGCAGATTTGAATCCAGACTTTATAAATCTCCATATATAGATGAATGCAGGTATCCAAAGAACATAATGCCAGAGAGAAAGAAGCCCCTGCCGGAACGAAAATCTTGCGATAAAATCTAAGAATGAAAAACTTCTGCCCGGAGCTGAAGCATAATATAATTTGGAAACAACTTCATTAACAGCTTTTGCTGCCGGAACATTTCCTGAATAATATCCTGCAGTTAATCCAATCAATACAAATAAAACTGCCGAACAGAGTATACCGAAATAAAAGCTGAACAATCCCCATCTTCTAAAAGGGATGTATAAAACAATAAAGAATAAAACAAATAAAGCAAACATCAAACCATGGAACTTTATACTTACAGCCCCAAGTGACATTAAAACAACAAGAAGAGCAAAAAATATTTTTTTTGTAAAACCTGATTCCAGAAATATTATAAAGAAATAAAGCCCCATTGCGAAAAAAAGATTATATACAATTTCACCATTCGTCGCCATAAACTGCCTGTTAAATGATGAAATCATCACAGCATAAAACATTGCCGCAAGCGCACCTGTCTTGAATGACCCTATTTTTTTTCCTGTTAAAAAAATAAAAACTGAAGTAAGAAAAACGATGAGTATGGTAATAAAATGTACAATCACCCATCCGTATTCATAAGAGAGGTTATACGAAAATTTAAAAATCGAGTGGTAAAGAAAATTTTTGCTCTCTGCGAAATCAACAAGAGGTGTATATCCGGCGATATAATCCCTCGTTTGAGTTATTGCCGCAAGCTCATCAGCTTCATAATAATCATTGAATAGAGTCGGGCCACGCAGGATAAGTACAAAAGAAAAAATTATCAGGAAAAAAATAAATTTGTTACCTGAAATTTTTTCTAATAATCTGTTTATCATATATTCCTTTTTAATTTAACCGTTTTATTCAAATTTCAATGCATCAATAGGCTTAAGATTTGATGCTTTTCTGGCGGGGTAATATCCGAAAAACACCCCTACTGCAGTTGAAAAAATAAAAGAAAGTAATACCGAGATCAGTGAAAAGATAAAGAGCCACTTCAGTACTATTACTATTATCAGATAGATTAGAAGGCCCAGCATGATTCCAATCGCTCCGCCAACGGACGTAAGAGTTATTGCTTCAATCAGAAACTGAAACAGAATATCCCTTCTTTTTGCGCCTATTGCCATTCTTATTCCTATCTCTCTGGTTCGCTCGGTAACCGAAACAAGCATAATATTCATTATGCCCACGCCTCCGACAAAAAGAGAGATCGAAGCTATACCGGCCAGAAGGAATGAAAGTGCCCTTGTGATATCCTCTGTCATTTTAAGTTTTTCTTTGCTTGTCTTGATCCAGAAATCGTCTTCAGCACCCTCTCTTAAATTGTGCACGGTTCTCAGATATTTTATCAGTTTTGTCTCCGCATTTGGCAGCATTGTCTCTTCTTTCGTAGAAAGAAGCATCTCTGTGTATATATTTCTCCTGCCGAAAAATCTTATATTCGCGGTCGTGTGAGGAACCATAATTTCATTATCAAAATCATTTCCTGAGAATGCCATTCCGGCCCTGTTCAAAACTCCTATAACCTGAAGGGGTACACCATTGAGAAGCATCTGCTCACCGATAGGGTCTCTGTTGCCGAACAGGGTTTCTTTTACAGTCAATCCGATAATTACAACTTTGGCGAAAGAGTCAACATCCTCTTCAGTAAAAGACCTGCCGTTTATTACGCTTCTCCCTTTGATAGAAAGGTAATCATTACTTACACCCCACATTTTGGCATGAGACACATTATTCCTGTATCTGATTAATCCATTTTTTTCCGGGATATAACATATTGGACTTATCCTGTCTATCTCATAGATTTCATTTTTTACAGCAGCAAGATCATTATAAGTAATCTTCTTTCCATTGGGTTTAACTTCAATCGATATCCCGTTTTCACCGAAATTAGCAACCTTATCTTTGACTTCAACCCTGGCGCTGCTTCCGAGCCCGATCATCAGAATTACCGATGATACACCGATTACGATACCGATACTTGTAAGAAGGGACCTCAGTTTATTACGTTTGAGAGACCTGATTGCCGTAATGATTGCATTCTTTATATTCATAAAAACCTTTTAGTAAATGTTTTTAACTTTGTTCCGATATAGATTTGGAGATGCAAGCAGCACTTCTACAAAACAGGCCATCCAGCATCCTTCGCATTTTTTATATCCTTCAACATCCTTTAAGTACTCTTTAGAATTAAGAATATCAATCAATTCGGATTTATGCAGATTTCCTATTGGTTTTCTGCTGCAGAGTGAAAGGTCTCCATTCGGATCGACAAAGATTTTATAAGACCTGAAAATTCCTGTAAGGTACGGGCAGAGTTTTTCAGTCTCCTTTTTTGTGTATTCCGGTATTCTTGAAAGAAATTCCCGGGAGCAGGAGATATTATTGCGTGTCAAAGCGAACTTGATAACCTTTTCGAGTTCTTCAGTATAATGAAGAGTCGGCATATTCGGATCTTTCTTCTGATAAAAGAAACTGTTCCATGGTGCGAGAGTATGTGTCCATCCGAACTTCTCGGAAATAGCGAGTATATCCGGTATCTGATGCAGGTTCTGATCAGATATAACTGTATTCATGTTAAGAGTTGAACCGGAATTCATCTCCTTTTTCATTTCAGTTACCATTTCAATATTTTTAAGAACTCTTGCTGATACATCCTTGGCGCCGCGGAGTTTATCAGCTACTGCACCAATTCCGTCAAAAGATGTGCCTATTCTTATATTATTCCTCAATGCAGCTTCAGCAAACGGCCTTATGATCTTCTCGTTTGCGTATAAGTTTGAATTAACATTCACGCCGAATTTAAACTGCCGCGCAGAATAATCCAGAATCCTGTCGATATCTTTAACAAGTGAAGGTTCACCGCCGGATAAAGTAAGTGATGCTATTTTGTGATGCTTTAACTTTTCTATAATTTCTTTATATGCTTCAAAAGTAATTGACTCTCCGCCCCTTCCCGGCAGAGCGGCATTACACATCGGGCATTGCTGATTACAGATGTTGGTAACATTAAAATTAAGATTAAATACTAAAGGTTTCTTTGTTATATATTTTGCAAGATACGAACTCCCTGCACTTAACTTATTTCCCAATGTGGGCTTAAAAATCTCATTCTTGTTATTTACACTCATTATTAACTATTAACTCCTTTTATTGATAATTGTTCAAAACCGGTGGTTATCCTGTTATCTGCCGCATAACGGCGGGTAGGATATTTTTACCATGGATTTTAAAAAGTTACTTTTTACTGTATATATCCCCAGCCCCGTAAGACTTCTTTAATCCCGGGACTAAGATTAATATCTTTTTCGCTTCTGCTCATTTCCAGCCAGTAATTAAGCGGAATTCTATAAAAATAAACAGAACCGGCCGGTAAATCGGCCTCTTCATACCCCATTTTACCTGTAACAGTAGTGGTATAAAAATCTTTCCAGTCTCTGACTACTACGGGATTTTGAAAAATATTAAGTTTCTCTATGCCGGAATAGATATTCTGCTTATCTATCAGAACATTATCCCTGTAAACACTTATTTTAAGTGGGATTTTATCCGGTTTTGTTTCAAAAGAAATAAATCTGCGTTTATCACTGTTGCCGGAAGTTATCTCCAGTTCTTTTTCATTTCTCTGATTAATTTTAATGCCATCACCAAAAGAAACCGGATAAACAATTTTACCGCTTTCGACTTTTACTTCAATTCTGACGTCACCCTTAATCTTAACATCAGGCATAATCTGTACGTAATTTTTTTCATCGTAATCCTGGTACCTGCTGATTCTCAGATCTCTCATTTCATTCAGAAGTGCGGAATATTTTTCATCATTGGCAATGTTTACTGTTTCATAGGGATCAGTATCCAGATCAAAAAGATGTTCCGGGCGCTGAATATACTTGGCCCCATCCGCACCTTTCCTGTATTTATAGATACCGGTAATATCCCACCAGTATTTATATTTACCGTTCAGAATAAATCCGCCGGAGAATCTTCCCACCATAGGTATAAAATCTGTATGAACTTTTTTCTGCTTTTCGGGATTCTCAAGCAGGTATTTAAAGCTTGTACCTGAAAAAAGTTTCTCCTTCTCTCCTTTAAACAGATCAAGTATTGTAGGCGCGATATCAAGTGAACTGATATAACTTTCTACACGCCCTTTTTTTGTCTTAAAAGATTTTGGAGGGATTACTATGAACGGAAGCTGCATGTAATCACTGTAAAGGTGCTGCCCGCCCTCTCTGACATAAATAGCATTAGGATGGTATGACGCAATGGACTGGGCTTCTCTCCCTTTTTTCATTACTGCGGCGAGCTGTCTTCCAGGTTTGTCTCTGAATCCCGGAGTCTCCCCTGAACTGTGGTCCGCTGTTACGATCACAAATGTATTTTCATCAAGTTTAAGTTTTTTAATAGTATCCATTATCATTTTAAAATTAAAATCAGCATACTTAATGTTCCCACGGAGCCTGGCCGTTCCAAAATTATAATCTGAAATGCCCCACTCCCTTAAAAAATATTTCCCCGGAATCCATTTGGGAGGATGCGGCACATTAAGATGCGTATAAAGAAAAAATTTCCTGTTCTGATTCTCATTCAGAAAATTGACAATATTCTTGATATTGGCAGGATGCTCGGTAGTCTCCATAGTATAGTCATGGTTTTCATCAAATCCAAGATCCGCCCCGACACCTGAAACATTATGCCCCTGTGCGTTACACTCAATCTGCTTTGTTAAATAACCGTAACCGGACAGCTTATCGCCCAGAGATGCAAAGCCCTGATCGTAGAACTCTCTCTGATTCTCCGCAGTAACAACATTTCTGAATACAGGCATTCTTGCTTTTGTATAAAACTGAGAAGTCCACAAACCTGTTATGGCAGGTCTTGTTACCTGGCCCGCGGTTATGACATGGTCGAAGAGAATAATGTTGTCATAGTAGCTGTCTATATTTTCTGTAATTATATTGTTCTTCCCGATATTATAAACTGCGTTATCAAAACCGTTTTTCTTAAACTCATCATAATATTCATAGAGATCAAGATGAGGCTGCCCGAGAATATCGAAAATAATATAAACCATGTTATAGTGCCTGTTTCTATCATCTTCTTTTACGGAATATATTCGTGGAGTTCCTGCAAACAGATAATTCTTTCCTGTCTCCGCCGTTTTAAACTCAAGCACAAGAGTTCCCTTAACCTGAGGAATATCCGCTTTGATTTTTTTCCACCCGGTATCTTCTGTTATAACACTTCTTCCGGGATGGTTTAGATAAAACCATACAGAGCTTAAGACGTTTGAAAATCTGAAGGGCTGAATGTCGGGCTTAATCTCCTTCCTGATCTTTTCGGTAACCAGATTAATCTGCTCGCCATTACTCTGCCTGTAATAAATAGAAAATTCACCTTCTTTTGAATCAGATGCATCAAGATCAGGAAATACAGCGTCCAGCTCAACAAATCTTTTACGCTCTGAGGCTGACAGGCTGAGTTCAATTCCTGAATTCCCTTTAATTACAGCACAATTTTTCTGATAAACGTAGAAAAAAGTTTTCCCTGTCGCGTATTTAAGGTTATTTGGAGAAACTGAATTATAGGGATTATAGTCTATGTAAATGTCTTTTGTTTTAAATTCAGTATTTAAAAGAAAATCTCTGTCCGAATTATCAAGTGGAGACGTTATTACAACTTTATTCAGCTCTCGTATAATATCAACATCTACTTCATGAAGATCATTGTTTGTATAGGAGGTTTCGTTTACTTTGCCTTTGAGATAATCCTCATCATCGGGGAAAAAGCAGTAATTATACCAGACAACCATAAATACAAGAATGGAAATCGCGGTAAGAATTGATGCTGCTGCAGTATACTTTATAATTCTGCTTAACAGTTTTAATTTTGTAAAAATTGACGTAACATAAATAATGAAAATGAGGAGAATTAATACTGTATAACCGGTTTTTATATACGGATAGATATACCTGATTTTCATTATGCTTGAAAGCGTTAAATTTAATCCGACAATCAGAATTACCGTACCGGATATTGCCATTATAATCTTTATTTTATTTTCGAATAATGCCTTAATCATCTATTTTTAACCGCCATATTTTCCATTTTACTCAAATAAATCCTGTCTTCTCAAAAAAACAGTAATATTTGTGATCCATCTCACTATCTGTACAGTTTAATTACAGCCTGTTTCCGGCAAATAATTTCCATGCCCAGACTTTACTATTTATGTTATAACCGCAAATTAATCACATTTTAGTCAAATATAAAAAGAGAAATTATACTTTTATATGCCGCGAGGTTTTTCAGCCGTTGCATTATTTTCAGGTGACAGCCCGAAGAAAATATATATTTTCCCTTTCACGCCGAAGTTGCATTGTAATTTTTTTAAAAGAACCTGAAACATAAACCAATCAATTTTTTCATTTATTTAATATGAATAATTCCCTTGACTAATGCATAATGAAAAATTTTAGTTACTTTGTTGATATACAGATTAGTAAAAAAGCACTTTGCACGATAATTAAATAAATTTTCATATCAAGAAAAATTTCAATGGCTGTTTTAAATTAATTAATAGATCAGCACATAATAACAGAGAAGAATAATGAACAAAAATATAATAAAATCAATAACACCAATCTCGGGAAGTATTATACTCTTTCTAATCTTTTTTCTATATGGACTGATAAACAATCTTTCGTTCTCCTACATGGGTAACAGCAGCGATTACGCAAAAAATTTCATCATGAACCACTTTCTACTCACTGTTATAATTTTCATACTGCAGTTGACAGCTCTTTATATTCTCGCAGGAATAATATTTGGTGTAACAAGTCTATTTATAGTAAACACCGTTTTCAATGACATAAAAAAAATTACATTATCTCTTAAAATCAGAATTCTTTTAAACGGATTAATATCTCTTATTCTCTATCTGCCATTTTTCCTTAAAGACCTGATTAATTATCCGCAGGTATATATCAACGGATTCTATGTCAAGAGCGGGTTCAGCACCGGGATGATGAATTTCATGGCGGATAATATTAATCCCTCACTGTTTGCATCCATGCAGATTTTGTACGCGGTGATTCTATCATCCCTTATTATTTACAAAATTATAAAACTGCTTGAAGGAAAAGTATTCACCCGCAGTGTAAAAATTTATGCGTCAATTACTGCAGTGATCATACTTACTGTTATTGTATTTATCAATGCGTTCCCGGATAAGCATTACAACAGGGGGAGTGACGCTCCTAACGTGATAATTTTTTCTTCTGACGCAGTAAGGCCGGATCATTTAAGCGGTTTCGGCTACATGAGAAATACATCTCCAAACATAGACAGATTACTCGATGACGGAGTATCCTTCATGGATGCACGGATCGAAGTACCGCGGACTTTCCCGTCCTGGGTATCGGCAATGACAGGACAGTTCGCATCGACTCACGGGATAAGGCATATGTTCCCTACTTCTATGGATGTAAATAAAAACTTCACTACTCTGCCCGGAATTCTTAACTCAAAAGGGTACTACACTTCAGTGGTTGCGGATTATGCGGGAGATATTTTTACCAGAATAAACCTTGGATTTAAAAATGTAGACACACCTTTTTTTAATGCCAACTATATGATTTATCAGGCGATTCTCGATTCTCATATATTCATTCTTCCTTTTCTCACCGGGGAAACAGGTTTAAAACTTTTTCCGGTACTCCGGGATTCGGCATACTTCTGCCCTCCTGCGCTTGTAAAAAAAAGGATCATCAAATCGATAGAACGGGCTGACGGTAAACCTTTTTTCATTACATCATTTTTCTCTTCAACGCATTTCCCGTACGCTCAGTCATATCCTTATTATAAAATGTTCTCAACAAAGAATTACAGGGGGCCGTACAAATTCCTGAAACAGCAGATCATTTCACTGAATAACAATAATACCGGCAGCGGAATTTCAGAAGCAGACAAAAACCAGGTAAACGCTCTTTATGACGGCGGAATTAAGGCTTTTGACAAGGCAGTCGGTGAAGTAACAGACTATCTTGAACAGAAAGATTTACTAAAAAATACAATAATAATTGTTATATCAGACCATGGTGAAAATCTTTATGAAGGTGACCTCGGGATGGGACACGGTGAACATTTCCGCGGCCAGTATTCGACAAGAATACCTTTTATAATAAGCAATGAAAACCTGGTTAAAAAAAATCTCAGGATACCGGCTGTTGTAAGACAGGTGGATATAGCTCCGACAATACTCGACATGCTGAAAATTGAAAATACGGCAAAGATGGACGGAGTAAGCCTTCTCCCGCTGATCGAAGGAAAGTCATCGGATTTAAAACTTTATGCCTTCGGCGAGACTGGAATCTGGTTTGACAACAATCAGAAAAGCGGCCTTTTCTTTCAGAACCAGAGAATCATTTATCCTGATATAACCGGTTTGAGCACAGTAGATTTTAATTTCAATAATCAGATAGTATTAAATGACGAATACAGGGACCTGATTAATCTTGCCAAACACAGATATATTTATGACGGGAAGTATAAACTCATCTATATTCCGCTGAAAGATAAAGTAACCTATGAGTTGTATAATACAGAAGAAGACCCGGAAGAGACAGTAAACATAATCGCTAAAGATAAAGCTAATTTTAACAGGCTTAAAAATGAACTCTTCAAATGGTTCCAGCGGAACAATGATGTTATTATAAAAGACGAATATATTTTCCCGAAGACACGGTACTGATAATCTAACTGTTCATTTTTTCAAATCAAAACCCGGCCCGGCCACAGATTATAAAAAGCCATGTGCGTTAATATTTTTTATCTGTGTCCATCGAGCAAAGCGCGCGTTAAAAAATGATCAGAAATAATTATTATTCCTGACAACCAGCCTTCGCGGCTACTCTATTGTATATAGCCCCAGGACTTGAGTGTCTCTTTCATTGAAGCTGACAGCCCCTGATTTCCGGCTTTGTTTATATCTATCCACCTGTGAAGATCTATCCTCGAAACTTTAACGCTGACTCCATCTCCATTATTACCTTTCCAGTTTTTCTGCAGAGGAAGTTTGTCAGTATACAGCATTCTAAAATCCAGTACACTCGCGAGTTTAACAGGATTATCAAGGAGATTCAGATCAAGCTGTGTTGCATATATTGATGTTTTTTTAATTCTTTTTCCATCTGACTGTATATCAATGGAAACCGGTATCCGGTCATCTTCCTGTTCAAATATAAAATAGACCGGTTCTTTATTCAGGTTAAAACTGAACGATTTACTATTTCCCGTAACAGGGTATTCCTTTACCAGTTTGATTTTATCATTATAAATTTCCGCCCTCAAAAGCCGGCTCGAACTATTGACAGTTACAGTTATTAATGACTGTTTTGTTTTATCAGGACTAAATGTAAGAACAGTTTTCTCCGGATGATGAATATCAGATTCAAAAAAAATCTTTCTCATTCCGGCAAGAGTAACTCTGTCTGTTTTTACAATATTATTATATTCATGAGGATCAGTTTTCAGATCATATAAAAGTTCAAAAGGTTTTTCATACTCGTCACCGAACACAACGTAATCTCTTTTCACAAATTTATCTGAATCCACACCGGTGAGTATATATTTTTTCAGATCGGGAGTGATCATCGAAATGTCTTTTCTGCCGAGAGTCCATATTCTGTCATCCCACATATCCTTCTTGTATTCATTCTTCAGCACAGGGACAAAACTTTTACCGGAAAATTGAGACGGAACTTCAATATTAGCAAGCTGTACAAGTGTCGGTGCTATATTTATTGAAGAGATATATGTTTCTCTCCTTCCCCCTGAAATGTTCAGTTCTTTTTTCAAAGATTCGGGGATATGAATCATAAAAACCTGTTTGGTGTAATCATTGTAATGGAATCCGCCGTCAAAAGTTGAAAGTTCATATCCGGAACCATGATCGGTTGCAATTACTATTATTGAATTTTCAAGAAGGCCGTTCTTCTGAAGCGCGGCATAAATATTTTTATAAGCATCATCCGTATAACTTATACAGCCGGTAAAATCGGGCCGCCATAAACCGGCGAGAGGCGAGTTGATGAGGCCTTTGAAATAATACTTAAGCGGAGCATAAAATGGTTTATGCGGTGTATTATAATGGCAATATACAAAAAAGTTTTTATCCCTGTTATCTCTTAAAAAATTAAAAAATTTATTTGAGATACCGTAAGTATTATACGGATTGGTTTGAAACTCATACGATTTTTCAAAGCCGTAATCGAGCCCTGAGCTTAAAAGTTCCACCGTAAATCCGCTGTTGCCGAACTGGGCGGACACATATCCGTTTTTCCTGAAATAATCCGGTAATGATGCAATTTTACCCTGGTTAATATATTTGTAGAATATTTCCCGTTCTTCGGCAGGAATAAAATTTCTATTTATACCATGTCTCGTTTCGGTAGAAATCTTTGAAGTAAAAAGTCCCGACAGAGCCACCCGTGTTTTATTTCCAATTGCATACATGTTATCAAAAACTATAAAATCTTTTTCGGCACTCTCCTTCATGCGCGGAGTGAGAGCAGACTTTTCATTATGAAAACTCCAATACCTTTGTGCAACTCCATCGAATATAATATAGACAACATTATATTTTTTTCTTTTTGATTCTGTATAGATATTCGGGTTAGAAATAAAAACAGGTCCGCTCCCCGATGGAACAGAAAAAGTTAATTTCTGTTTTTTATTACTGCTGTTATTTTTTACAGTGATCCGTTTATCAATCCATCCTGTCCCGGTTGCAGCCTTATCCCACCCCCGGTTGTTTAACTTTAATTTTACATCACTGGATTTGTATGGCTGAGTATATTTATCGAGTTTATAATCCTCCAGAAGTACCGTACTGTTTCCATTACCGGCTTTGACCGTAAGAAGACCGTCGGATGCACCTGAAAGTGCAGAAAAACCGATTTCATCATTGTCTGAAAGAGTTACTGAAAATGATACGCTCGTACCTGGAAGTAAAATAATTGAAGAACGCTCATCCACCCAGATACCCACATGCCCGGTTCCGGCTCTCTGTATAAGATTGCTGTTTTTACCGTAAGCAAGACTCTCTCCCTTGATTAAAAGGCCTCCGGATTTCAGGTCCTCAACAGCTTTTGAGATTCTTTCATTTGAAAAATCCCCGCCAAGCTCTGCGCCCGCAATATTTTTAATAAGATCATAACTTCTTGTTTTAAAAGATGAATGAGCAGATTCCTGAAGCGCCTCTTTCTCTGATATTTTAAAATCATCGGGTAAAAAAATAAACTCCCACCAGAGAATGAACGACAAAAGTAAAACTGCCAGTATAATAAAAAAATATTTAAATATCTTTTTTATACTTATTCTTTTAATAAAATTCGATTCCTGTAATATTCTTTTATTCATAACATTTCCATTTAAACTTTTTTATGTGACTTAATCATATCAGAACAGAGGATATGAAAAGAGAGGGAGCACATAATCTCCTGTTTTAACAAGATTTCCGGAACTCTCTTTGTAAATATAGTTATAAAACTTTGCCTTCATATCTTTCAGTACTTCGGGTTTTTTATCCGCAAGATTATTCCTGTTGTCTTTATCAGTTTTTACATCGTATAACTCAAATTTAACGCCTTCTTTAAGAGGCATATATATCAGTTTATAACCGCCGGAGTAAATGGTCCGGTATTTGGCGCCGGTTATAATATTCTGGTAGTCCTGCTTAATCACACCTTCTCTTTTATAATTAAAATCAACTTCAAGCAGTCCCGAAATGTCAGGGTAATCAATTCTGTTGTGATAGAAGAACAACGGTGAGTCTTTGTTGTTGTCAAACCAGATACCGGTCTCGCAGTACGCGTCGACTTCCCTTTTTTTATTGCCGAACAGCGAGCTTCCATTAAAAAAATCAGGAATGGTAATTCCGGCTAATTCAAAAACTGTAGGCATAATATCTGCAATAGAAGATCTCTTTGTGATAACAGCCCCTCTCTGGCCTGATGAAAGATTATCAGCGATAATAATAAGCGGAACTTCAAGCGCGAAGTCGCCTCTCAGATGCTCTCCATGGCCTATGCCGTAATCATACTCATAAAGATTCTCACCATGATCGGATGTTATTATAACAATTGTATTTTTAAGAAGATTATTTTTCTCAAGGTATGAGAGGATTCTACCGGCTTCATTATCAAGCTGGCTTAAGCATCCGTCATAGAGTGCCTGGACCTGTTCCCTGTCTGCCGCGGTAAGGCCGTCCCCCTCTTTGTTCTGTGTGTCATTCCCAAGTTTTATCTTTATCTGCTTATAATATTTGTACGGCCCGCTGTAATCTTTCTGCGCGTACTTCTGGTAATACGGATATGAAGCTGCAAAAGGAAAATGTGTGATAGAATAGAAGACCGAAATAAAAAACGGTTTATCTCCCGCATTTTTAATCTGACCGATTGTTTCATCCGTAAGCATTACGGGATCGGAAAATTTCGCTATATCGCGGATCTCCGGAAATACAGTTCTGCCTGTCGAATTTAACAAGTATGGAAGAAGAAATACCTGTTTCTCCAGAATAACCTGTTTTATTATAACATTAAAATTCATATCGGGAACAAGCTTATGGTCAAACCCGAGGTCTATCCGTGAAAATATGTCGCCGGCAAATTCAGATATGATAGAAGTATAATATCCCGAATCTTTCAGGTATGCGACGGCGGATGGAAGCTTTTCACTCCTCTCCCTTGACCTGGGGAACATATGTGTAATCTCATTTGCAAGCGGTGTTGATGATGCCAGAATGCTTACCCATGCGGGAAAAGTCCGCGGAACAGTTGTAGTCACCCCTCTGAACTGCAGATTTCTTTCAATGTATCTGTCGATGTTTGGAGTAGTCTTTCTGAAATATCCATTCGCGCTGATCCTGTCCGGCCTTATTGAATCAGAAGATATTATAAGAATATTTTTTTTGCCGGGCGCAGGTTTAGAATTTGTATAAATTGCTGATACGGCAATTACCACAACTATCAAAGCGGCTGATACCAGAACTTTTCTGTTTTTATAATTAAAGCTCTTTGCATTTGCAATAAACTGAAGAACCTTAATATTACTTTTATATTTTTCCCATAGAGAGAGAAGAAAAAGAATTACTGCAGGTATATTGATAATATAAAAAATTAACGCAAAAAACCACGGCGAAAAATGATCAGTCATCAGGATGTGAAATTTATCAAGTATAACAAATTTTGATGAGAAATTATCAATAAATAACTGAGGATTATTTATAATCGACCGTAAGAATAGAGATATGAAAGATACAGAAAGTAATAAATAAACATATCCGCCGCTTACATTCTTTCCGGTTTTACTATTTAAATAGTCAATAGAAGAACTATAGATTGTATCAAAAATATAACCCAGAGCAATATAGATCAGCAGAACTTTTATCAGCTGAATCAGTATAACAGGCCAGAAAACCTTAATTATTGTAGAAGTCAGGTCACTGCTGCTGTTTCCCATATATGAAAAATCGGAATTTAATAAATTACTTATTACAAAAAGTGATAAAAAGAATAATATTCCTTTCAACTTCAAACGGAGTCTTTTCAGCATTTTAATCCCTTCATTTAAAATTTATCCTTACATAGCC
>DAONFJ010000016.1:0-6182 GCA_035403545.1 Spirochaetota bacterium | reverse complement strand
GGTTTTATAACCGTAGAAATTATTTCCCGAAGCTTTGATTTTACCGGTTAAGAATTATAATTTTTATGACCATTCTGATGCCATTATGATACAGGCATCATATGATTATTAACGGCCTGATTGCCATTTTTATACACAAACCGGTTATTTTCAGAGTAAAGCACTATTATTTTTTTAACGATTATTGACAAGTATTTTTCAGGAGCATATTTCTGTTACATCCGGCAGCCGGTACTGCGGTTTCCATATTTTTAAAAGTATGGAGATTCCGCGGTATATTTATATACACCTCAATACAAAATTACGATTTGCCGACTCTATTTATAAAAAAACATCCGGTAAATAAAATAATGTTGAAAAAAGATAAGATTAATTCAGTTATATTATTATATAGAAAATATTGATATAAAAAGACAGTGAGCGCAATCTATTCCTTCGGGTATATTCCTGCAGTTTTGAAAACCGCCGGAATATCAGAATGAAAGATATTTTCCGGGAGTAAATAAAAATGGCAATATCAAAGGCACAGAAAGCTGCATACAATGATGATATAAAAGCTGTAAAAATTCAATCTGATGAACTTGAGAGAAAAGCAAGGGAACTCCTGCTGAAAAAGAAAAGCAAACCAAATGTTGAATCGTATTACAATCTTGAAATAGCCACCTACCTGCTTGGCACAATAGAATTATACATGAAAATGAATGATCTCTCCGTAGCAATGCTTGGTATTAAAAACAATAAAAGTCTCGATGTCGCAAAATCTAATTTCTCGAAAGTACTCCTCCTCCTGAAAGAAACAGTCGGTGATGAAGTGGAGAGAGATTCACTTAGAGAAAATGAGGAATACCTTCAGAAAATAGATAAGTTAAATCCGCGCCAGATACTGGATTTTCTAATAAGAGTTGATGCTGTTTTTTTCAGCCTGAAAAATAATATGGGTGAAGATTCCAAATGGAAATGGCTCTTTGTTGAACTTCAGGCAAAAATAGCTGTGATATTCCGGAATTCCATAAATTTTTCAGATATTCTGAAATACAGGGATCCCAGGGAAAAACATTTTCGTGACAGACGTGAACACCTTGCAATGGCGAAAAACGCCCTTGAGGAAGCTGCTAAACAGTACAGAACCAAATATGAATTATCTTCAAAATCAAGAGAAGACCTGAAAAAATCAATTGAGATACTTGAGGCATTGAGAAAGATTCATATGACTTTAGGAGAGAGCAACGAAGCAGATAAATTAAAAACCACTATTGATGCCGCCAAATTCACCATGGAAGCCGGAGATAAGAAGAAAGAGACCGACGAAAAGAGTAAAACAAAACCTCCATTAAAAAAGTGATAAAACTTACTAAAAAAGTTTAAATTTTTCCTTGACGATTACAGATAAAATATTATATTGTTTATTAGCACTCAATAGTTATGAGTGCTAATAAACAAACCGGAAAGGTAATGTAGTGAAAAACGAATTGCAAGCAGATAGACCCTTAGACGAAAGAGAAACTGCAATTCTCAATGCTATCGTTTATGAATATATCCTCACGGGAAAACCTGTAGGATCACGCTCTTTTGTGCAGAAATATTCATTTTCTCTATCGCCTGCAACCATGAGAAACATTATGTTTGACCTGGAAAAAATGAATTTTCTCATGCAGCCTCACACGTCATCCGGAAGAGTCCCGACAGATAAGGGATACAGGTATTATGTCGATTCTCTTCTTGATAATTACAACTTTCACGAAATGGTAATTGACGAAAAAATTTTTCAGAGAGAAGTGCAGCTCGACAAAATATTTGAATCAGTTACAAAAATGCTTTCTGTAACTTCAAATTATGCGGGAGTAATGCTCTCTCCAAGACCGGATTTTACTGTTGTAAAACTGATAGAACTGATTCAGCTCGAAAGCAGTGAAATTCTTTTAATCGCAATTACAAGAACAGGGATGATTTTAACACGCAAAGTGGCAATTTCAGTAAGGGTTACACAGGATGAACTGTTTGAATATTCTAAATTTCTTACTGGTGAACTTTGCGGATATTCACTTCATGATATAAAAGACAGAATATTTGAAAACCTCCGGTTAGACAAATTATCTTCATCAAATAGAGAGCTGGCTTTGGATATAGCACAGATAGCTTTCAATGAAGCAACAGACTCTACCATTAATATCGACGGTATAGAAAACCTTCTGAGAATACCCGAAATGGTTGAAGAGAAAAGATTGAACAGCCTGCTTAACATAATTGAAGAAAAAAATATTCTGAAAAATATTCTTGAAACCCATATCGATAGTGAAGGCGTTAAAATATTGATCGGTGAAGAGATTGAGAATGACAAGGTTACCGGCTGCAGCCTGGTTGCCTCATCTTACAGGATTGGAAACAAACCGGTTGGCGCAATAGGAGTTTTCGGTCCGACCAGAATGGATTACGAGAAAGTCGTTCCTCTTGTGGATTACACAGGAAAGGCAGTATCGGGTCTATTGACAAAAATGTCTAAATAACATAAATAAACAGTAATTTTAAGGTGGAGATTTAAAATGAGTAACGGAGAAACAAATACAGTTAAGGAAAATCAGGCTGAAACTGAAAATAACGCAAATAAAGAAAACGGTCAGGAATGCGGCTGCGAAGATGTAAAAAACCTTGAGAATGAAGTTTCAGACCAGGAAGGCGAGATTATAAGACTGACTAAAGAAATAGATACATTAAAAGACCTGCTTCAGAGGAGGCAGGCCGATTTTGAAAATTTCAGAAAAAGAACAGTCAAACTGCAGGAGGATTACAAAAAGCTGGCGATAAAAGATTTTGCATGCGATATTATAAATGTCAATGATGACATAATCCGTGCTATTGAGGTGTCGGAAAATTTATCCGGGCAGGAAAGTCCGGAAACTAAAGACTCTTTCATTGAAGGGGTAAAACTCGTATCAAAAAGAATTGAAGAAATTTTAAACAAATACGGGATAGAAGAAATTGAAGCGGAAAGTAAACCGTTTAATCCGAACTACCATGAAGCACTGGAGATTGAAAACAGTGACGCATATGGCGAGGATACAGTAACAAAAGTATACCAGAAAGGTTTCAAACTTGATGAATACGTTGTTAGAAGCGCAAAAGTCAGAGTGTCAAAACCGGTTCCGAAAAAGAGCGAAGGACCTGATGAAAATGAAAAATGCAGCTGATTTTATAATAAATTCAGACTGCTTAAAATATAATGAAAAATATTAATCTAATTTATAAGGAGTAAATGCGATGAGTAAAATTATAGGAATAGATTTGGGAACAACAAATTCATGTGTGTCTGTAATGTCAGGCGGAGAACCTGTTGTTATCCAGAATGCCGAAGGTCAGAGAACCACACCTTCAATAGTTGCATACACAGATAAAGGTGAACGCCTTGTTGGTCAGATTGCTAAAAATCAGATCATAACAAACCCGGAGAACACCATAAGATCCGTAAAACGTTTCATGGGAAGAAAATATAACGAAGTTACCGGTGAAATCTCAATGGTTGCATACCATGTAAAGGATGACAGCAAGGGCGGAGTTACTATCAATACTGTATCCGGCGAATTTTCACCTCCTGAGATATCCGCAAGAATACTGCAGAAGATGAAACAGACTGCTGAAGATTTTCTCGGAGAGACTGTAACTAAAGCAGTAATCACAGTGCCTGCGTACTTCAACGACTCGCAGAGACAGGCAACCAAGGATGCGGGAAGAATCGCGGGGCTTGAAGTGGAAAGGATAATCAACGAGCCGACGGCCGCAGCGCTTGCTTACGGACTTGATAAAGGTAAAAACAACGAGAAGATAGCGGTATATGACCTTGGCGGCGGTACATTTGACGTTTCGATTCTTGAACTTGGAGATGGAGTCTTTGAAGTAAAATCGACAAATGGCAATACGCACCTCGGCGGAGATGACTTTGACCAGAGAATAATGGAATGGCTGATTGCTGAATTTAAAAAGCAGACCGGAATCGATGTTTCCAAAGATAAAATGGCTCTTCAAAGATTAAAAGAATCTGCTGAAAAAGCGAAAATTGAACTGTCAGGAAAAATGCAGACAGAAATAAACATACCGTTCCTCACTGCTGACCAGAACGGGCCTAAGCACCTTGTTACAACTCTCTCCAGGGCAAAATTCGAGCAGCTGGTTGAAGACCTTGTGGAATCTACAAAAAATCCATGTATGAGAGCGCTTGAAGATGCAGGGATGACAGCCGGAGATATAGACGAAGTAATTCTCGTCGGAGGATCAACAAGGATTCCTTCAGTACAGGAACTTGTAAAAAGAGTATTCGCGAAAGAACCGCATAAAGGAGTTAACCCGGACGAGGTTGTTGCAATCGGAGCTGCAATTCAAGGTGGAGTTCTTGCAGGAGACGTTCATGACGTGCTTCTTCTTGACGTTACTCCGCTTTCTCTTGGAATCGAAACTCTCGGCGGTGTAATGACTAAACTGATAGAAAGAAATACAACAATTCCTGCAAGGAAAAGCCAGACTTTCTCTACAGCGGCGGATAATCAGCCTGCGGTTTCAATACATGTTCTGCAGGGCGAAAGAGAACTTGCTGCGCAGAACAGGACACTCGGAAGATTTGATCTTTCGGACATTCCTCCTGCACCAAGAGGGATACCGCAGATTGAAGTTACATTTGATATAGATGCCAATGGTATTGTACATGTTTCCGCTAAAGACCTGGGGACAGGTAAAGAGCAGAAAATCAAGATTGAGTCTTCAAGCGGACTTTCAGAAGCAGACATTGAAAAAATGGTCAAAGAAGCCGAACTGCACGCTGAAGAGGATAAAAAAGCTAAAGAAATAATTGAGGCTAAAAATGAATCTGACTCTCTGATCTACTCAATGGAAAAGATGATGAGAGATAATGAATCCAAAATTGAAGGCGGTGAAAAAGAAGCAATCAACTCCGCAATTTCAAAACTAAAAACAGCAATGGAAGGAAGTAACCTTGAAGCTATAAGACTTGCAAAAACTGAACTGGAGCAGGCTTCTCATCAGTTTGCCCAGAGGATATATCAGGATGCATCCAAAGATCAGGGTGGAGCGCCTCAGGGAGAACCGGCAGGAGAAAAAGCCGAAGAGTCTGCCGGCGGAAAAGACAAAGTTTATGATGCGGATTATGAAGTAGTTGACGAGGATAAATAATCTTGGCTTAATACTGCCGCAGTGTTTCAAATTGAAGCTGCGGCATACAAGCCTTTATATTGAGAGGGTATGAAATTGGCAAAAAGAGATTATTATGAAGTCCTTGGTGTCATCAAAACAGCTTCTGATCAGGAAATAAAACAGGCGTACAGAAAACTCGCTCTGAAGTATCACCCTGATAAGAACAAAGGAAATAAAGAATCCGAAGAGATGTTCAAGGAAGCTACTGAGGCCTATGAAGTTTTAAGAGACCCTAAAAAACGGGCATCTTATGATAAATTCGGCCATGAAGGTGTCGGCGGATTTGAAAATTTCGGACGTGGAGCATATTCTGATTTTTCAGACATTTTCGGCAATGTTGACCTTGGTGATATTTTTGAAGGATTTTTCGGTTCTTCGTTCGGCGGCGGCAGAGGCGGTTCAAAACGTGCAAGACGCGGATCAGACCTGCAGTATGATATGACAATAACACTTGAAGAAGCAGCAACAGGAAGCGAAGTTCAGATAGAAATACCCAGAAGTGAAACTTGCGAGGCATGCAGCGGTACCGGTTCATCATCCAAAACTAAACCTGCAGTATGCCCTACCTGTAACGGAATGGGACAGGTCAGGCAGACACAGGGATTTTTCTCAATAACACAGACCTGCCCCAAGTGCCGCGGTGAAGGGAAAATTGTAACATCACCATGTAAAGTGTGCAACGGCTCAGGGCTCACAAAGAAAAAACGCACTATCACAGTCAAGATTCCTGCCGGAGTAGAATCAGGATCAAGATTAAAAATATCAGGCGAAGGCGAACAGGCTCCGAATGATGGTATAACCGGAGATCTATATGTTGTTCTTCATATAAAAAAACATCCCGATTTCGACAGACACGGAAACGACATACTCAGCGTAATAGATGTATCATACCCGATAGTATGTCTCGGCGGAGAAATTGAAGTACCCACAATTTACGGGAATAAAGTAAAAATGAAATTACCGCCGGGTACTGAAAACGGACAGGT
>DAONFJ010000015.1:39866-59036 GCA_035403545.1 Spirochaetota bacterium | reverse complement strand
GCCTGTCCCATAAGAGCAGTACCCATACGTGCCATGTTCATCATTTTGAACATAATCTTCATACCCTGACGTTCTTCGCCAAGAAGGTAACCGACACAGTTTCCGTTGTCTCCAAAAGCAAGCTGTGATGTTGCCTGTCCGTGTATACCCATTTTGTGTTCAATACCGGTACATGTTACATCATTCCATGCTCCAATTGAACCGTCTTTGTTCACAAGGAATTTAGGGACGATGAAGATTGATATGCCTTTTGTTCCTTTAGGGTCACCTTCGATTCTCGCAAGTACCGGGTGAATCATATTTTTAAAGTAGTTATTCTCTCCACCGGAGATGAATATTTTCTGGCCGGAAATTTTGTATGTGCCGTCAGCCTGTTTTACCGCTTTAGTTTTGAGAGCACCGACGTCTGAACCTGCATCAGGCTCTGTGAGACACATTGATCCGCCCCATTCACCGGTGAGAATTTTGGCGCCGTACATTTCCCACTGTTCATGTGTGCCGTACTCTTCTACAAGTTCCATTGCCCCATGAGAAAGTCCCGGATACATGAAAAGAGAATAGTTCGCAGCTGTTATGAATTCCATTGAAGCCATTGAAACAGCAAAAGGAAGATTCATTCCGCCGATTTCAGCATTGTCATAAATTGATCCGAAACCTGCTTCAAAATATGCGTCAAGTGCAGCTTTATAAGACGGTGGTAATGTAACAGCTTTTGATGTAGGATCCCATTTCGCAGGATTCTTATCTGCATCTTCCGCGGTTGGATAGAGTACATCATAAGAGATTTGTTCTGCAAGATCGAGTGTAGCATCGAATGTGTCATGATCAAAATCAGAATAAACTTCGAATTTGGTCAGTTTGTCAACATCGAGAAGTTCAAATAAAACAAATTTTACATCCCTTGTATCAACTAATGGATTAAGCATGCTTGCCCCCTTGTTTATTTTTTTTAGTAAATCAGGATAGATTCTGAAGGTCCGGGATTTAATCCCCCCTCTCGATCACAGGCCTTTCCGCCCCACACCTTTTTTACTTAAACTTGCACATTCATTTTGAGTGTAAATAATCAGTTTTTAGCTTAAAACCGGCATTTTACGACTTAATAGATACATTTTATACTCTGATTTGCCATGTCAAGTCTTTTGTTGTATTACAGGGATGGTTGATATATATTATTTTACTAATAGTTAAATTTCATTGCTTTTAGCAGTTTTATAGAGGCATACCAAACATCAGCTTTAATAAATTCACTATCATCTTCTTCTTTCCAGCTCTTCTTTTTAAAATTGTCAGGTATAGAAGTTCTATATTCATCGGAGGTTTTGTTTTTTTATCTTTCCTCTTAAGAGTAGCAGCTCCCCTGGAACATTTTGTAACACATAATCCGCATCCTATACACCTGTCAGGATTAAGCTTAACGCTGCTTTTATCAATTCTGATAATTGCATCCATCTGGCACCGTTTAATACATAAGCCGCACCCGGTACACCTGTTATCATCAATTACAGCATAATAATTCGTTGCAAATAGTTCTGCAGGTTTTTCAAACTTTTTAGCGCTGGTCAGTACACCGCAGCAGCATCCGCAACATAGACAAATACAGAATGCCTGGAGAGAATTTCCCGGCTGGAGAACAAGCCCTTTATCTTCAGCTTTATCGAGTAAGGCAAGACACTCATCTTTTGTTATAACTCTTCCGCGATTTCTATCGAGATAATTGCCTTCTCCGAAAAAGATACATATCTCTATATCATCCCCCATAACTTTACATTTCCCGCCGAGTATAGCTTCGCCCTGCTTGCATACGCAATTTGCAACACCTATGACCTCTTTTGTTTTTTTAACATATTCACGCATATTATCATATGTATCAATCCGATGTTCCGGCACAATTGCTTTCATATGAGGGCTTGTCCGCAGCTGCGGAAGAAGGGCCCTGAAAAATTCGTCCTTAAATCCTTCATCAAAATATCTGTGAAGAAGTTCCATCATTTCAATAGTAATATCATCAACATGAAATTCGAACATGCCGATAGCAAGAAAAGCATTGGCATAGCCGAATGGAGCTTTGTTACTCCTTCTGATTGATCCTTTCATATAGAGTTTTTCAAGTATAGAGGTCAATTCATCTGCTGAAATATCTATACCAAACTTTTTTTTATATCTTCTACGTATTCGCCATACCGGCGAGATTGTTAATCCCAGTGATAACGCAGCCTTTGCTTCTTCGGTATTGAAGAAGCACTTCAGCAATTCAAGCTCTACTCCCGATTTTGTCGCAGGATAACCTATCGGCAGTTTATCAAGATGAAGCTGAAGTTCGCGGTAAAGGTTCTGATTATTTATCATTTAAATTTCCATAATTACTTTTATAAGATTTAATTGACAGCGTGTGCCAATCTGGCAGTGTGCCTATATTCATGCTTCGCAATTTATTATCATCATTCCAAAAATAGTAAAAAACTATTTCATCAAAATACGAATGCCGGACTTATCTCAATTAATTCAGTCAGAATCCAACACTAAAAGAAATGTGTATATAAAAAAATTGGTTATATTCAGTACTATACTATATACACATGTATGCTATATTTTTGTTGACATATTTTTTAATTTTATTAAGTTGTATATACATGGAGGTAATCATATGAAAAAATTTATAATACCGGCAGAGGTATATTCAAGAGTTTCAGGCTATTTCAGACCTGTTGCGCAATGGAATAACGGCAAAAAGGAAGAGTTTGCTGACAGAAAAATGCTGGAATTTGACAACAATATAATTAACGAATTGAATTTAAAGATTAAGAATCAATAAAAAGAATCCATTGTCAACCTGATTATTATTTATAGTTGACAATGGATAGTCTAATATTTACTCCATATAAATTATGGATAGAATAAATACTATACTTGAACTGCTCTACGGGAACTCCTCCCGATGGTTATCCGGCGAGGAGATCAGCCGTAACCTCGGCATAAGCAGAACTGCTGTCTGGAAGTATATCAACACCCTGCGCGAATCAGGATATAATATTGAATCCTCAAGCAGGCATGGGCATAGATTAATCTCCCGCGGTGACAATTTCAGTGAATTTGAAATAACAAGAAATCTGAAAACTGAAATTTTCGGACGTAGAGAGATCCATGTTTTTAATGAAACTGATTCCTCAAATATTCAGGCATTTCGGATTGCTTCCGAAGATGCGGCTGAAGGCTCGATTGTAATTGCGGAACGTCAAATAGCCGGTAAAGGCAGACTCGGGCGTAAATGGGAATCCCCTTCCGGTAAAAACCTTTATCTTTCAATTATAATACGCCCTCAAATCCCCACACTATCAGCTCCCCGCTTGACACTTGTTACAGCAGTAGCACTTTCAGAAACACTGGACTCCATTGGTGTACCCGGCCATAGGATCAAATGGCCTAACGATATACTTTTTAATGAGAAAAAACTCTCCGGCATCCTTACCGAAATGAAAGGAGATTGTGATTCAATAGATTTTATTGTCATAGGTTTGGGTATAAACATCAATTCCTCAACTGAAGATTATCCTGATGAAATAAAAGATTCAGTAATATCACTTAAGGACATCACAGGTAACAGCACAGACAGGATTGAGTTTTTAAACTCATTTCTTTTTCATTTTGAAAAAAACTATTCCGAATTTTTACTGGGCCTGTTTCCCGGGATACTGGATCGATGGATTACAAAGTCATCAATAATCAATCAGAGAATAAAGATTACAAATCATAATGATATTTTTACAGGAATAGTAAATGATATAACACCGGATGGAAATCTCATAGTCCGGACCGATAACGGAATCTGCCAGATTAATTCCGGAGACATAAATTATCTGAAGGATGGCGCCTGGTGAATATTGGCGTAGCACTTGGATTTCTACTGGCAATGCTTTTTATAGGAATCTTAAAGAAAGGAAAATCCCCCGACATTGTAAATTATTATGTAAGCGGAAGGTCCAAATCTGCTTTTACAGTTACAGGTTCACTTGTGGCGACTGCAATAGGCGGTTCAGCTACCATTGGCCTTTCCGGTATTGCGTATGCTAAAGGTGCCCCGGCAGTATGGTGGCTGTTCAGCGGTTCAATAGCTCTTATAATACTTGGCGTTTTCTGGACCGGTAAAATCAGAGAATATGAAGTTTATACACTCCCGGAAGTTTTAGAAAAGCAGTACAGCAGTTCTTCCATAAAAATAGTTTCGTCACTTGTAATTGTAATCGCCTGGACTGGAGTTATAGCAGCGCAGATGATTGCAGCCGGAAAAATTATGAATATACTCCGGCCCGGGCACTATCATTTTTTTATAATATTCTGTGCACTGATCTTTATAGTTTATACCGTTATAGGTGGACAGAATTCTGTAATAAGTACAGATTTGTTTCAGGCATTTCTTATCTTTGCAGGAATTATTATTACAGTGATAACCGCCTACTTAAAGCACGGGCCGCTGACTGCTGAACTTCTGCCGGCAGGACATCTCGGCTTTCCATTTAACAAGAACCTTGGATATACCGATATTCTGATGTTTTTCATGTTTGTAGGCACATCGTTTCTTGCAGGACCGGATATGTATTCGAGGATTCTATCAGCAAAAGATAAAAGATCCGCTCAAAAATCTGTTTTTGCGGCTGCTTTTTTTATAGCATTGTTTTCAGTTCTTATTGTCACAATCGGATTGTACTCTAAAATGATTTCTCCCGGAATTGATCCTGAAATTTCATTCCAGTTTCTTATAATGCACACTACACCTGCCGCTTTGCAGGGAGTGGTATTCGCAGCCCTTCTGGCGGCGTTTCTGTCATCAGCTGATACGTGTCTTCTTACATCCGGAATAATTTTAACAAATGATATACTCAGTCCCGTGATCTTCCGTCATAAACTCCCGGATAAATCTAAACTTATTCTTACAAAATATATGATAATTTTATGCGGTGTGATCTCGCTGATTATCGCGCTATATGTTAATGGAATTATTAAATCTCTTTTTCTTGCATTGACCGTTTATACTGCGGGTATTGTACTTCCGGTGGTTCTTGGATTTTACAGGGAAAAACTGAAATTGAATCAATACGGAGCAATGTCTGGAATAATTGCAGGAGGCACTGCGGCAGTTGTTATGAAATATTTTACATTTGATCAATATTTAATATATGTCTTCCCGGCTGTACTGATTATTATTTTCACAATAAGCCGGGCAACATCAGACTGATTATTTTTTTTTGTTCAAATCTATAATACTTTGAATTTCCCGGGGAGTAAGGCCGGCTCTCTGGGCCATTCTATCCACATTGTATTTCCATTCTTCTTTTGTATAATTATCAGGAATTCTTATTGCATGACATTTCGTGCATTTCTGCTGGAGTACATTCTGGTCTGCAGACAGTATGCTGATTTTTGCATTAGTACCTGAAATTAGTATAACTGCTGCTATTAAAAATAATCGATAAAACTTTTTCATATCTATCAAACTCCCGTTCTTTAATTTATAATAAATATACAATATATGAAAGAATAATCAACAAATTCAGCGGGAATCTGGATTTTATAGCAATTGAATATTTAAAAATATTAAGCGGAGAGAGCAAATAAGGCAGCCTGCGTTGCCTTATTTGACTGTAATTAAAGAAACTATTGTCTGCAATTTTATTTTTTTATGATTGAAAATTAAAATGCTCCAAGCTGGCATTTATTGATTTTTATACCAAGCTTTTCACAGGCTGCTGTAACTTCCAGTTTTTTCATTTCTAATTCGGACGCTATATGCCATGCAGCTGCACATGGGAGTTTTCCGTCTTCAATCTGGCTGTAAATTCTATCTTCAAGAATTTCAGATACTGTTTCACAGGCGAGTATTTTTTTCCCTTCAGGGTATCCGAACAATCCAAGCTGGCAGAAATTAATTTTTATTTTGTACTGGTTCATAGTAAAACCTGCAATATCTGGAAAAACGGAATGTTCATTGATAATTTCAAAAACTTTTGTACAGGCAAGCTTATTATCAACAGCTGCTGATTTCAGAACCTCAACAATATCTTTTTTTTCAAATGTTGTACTCATGATCAATACCTCTAGTTAATTTTTATTATTTCAGCATCAGCCCATAATTTTTCGAGTTCATAATATGACCTCATTTCTTCCGTGAATATATGAACTATCAGCCCTCCGAAGTCGAGTATAATCCATTCTGAATTCAGATCATGTTTTCCATGTTCCTTTATCCCTTTTCCATAAAGAAACTTAACGATGTCTCTTGCCAGAGCACGGCAGTGAATTTGTGAATTTCCTGTTGCTATTAAAAAATAATCGAGATAACTGTTTACTTTCCGTAAATCCATAAATATCGGGTCAGCAGCTTTTTTTTCGTCAAGATGTACGAGGCAATCCTTTCCGATGTTTATCATCTCATCATTTTTATTTACATTCAGCTTACTCTTCACTTCGCCATATCCTCACCGACTACTATTAAAATATTATTTAACTGTGTAGTATCTGTTACAAAATATATCTTACCAATACCTGTCATTTCAGATATTTTATTTACAGATTTAATATCTGATTTTCTACATATTATTATTGAATCATATATCGCGGGATAATCTGATGTTCCAAACTCTACAACATTCATTCCATCCCTGATCAGGTCGTTTCTTAATTTACGGGCCAGTCCCGGGATACTGGTTCCATTGAGTATCTTTATTTTTACGGTAGGTTCCGACTCGGTTTCAACAACCAGATTAGTCAAAAACTCCTGCTGGTATGTTCTGTAGCTGACTTCATCGACGACATAGTACCCGTTATTGAATCCTCCGGGAAGAAGAGTAGAATCGACATTGCCCTTTTCAAAAATAATTTCAGCTATTGAATACAGTTCCTGCGACATCAGATTAGTTTTTATATTTTTAAACAGTTCATCTATGAACTGATAGTTAAACAGTTTTTTTCTGTTTTCTTTATCATTATAGAGAGTAAGTATCAGATCGAGAATCCTGTCGTATTTCATATATATAGAATTCTGTTCCGAACTGTTTATATAGGAAACACTCTTCTCGCCATCAAGATATTGTAATCCGAAATTATTTTTGGATGAATATACAGACTGATCAAGTGAAAAAATATCAACTCCTTCAATCAGATTGACAGCCCTCACTATATCCGGAGAATATAATTTAATATAAAAGGGAACATTCATCTGAATATCTTTTTTAAGGGTATATTTAATTCTGTCAAAATAATAGAGATCGATTTCTGAGATTTTTTTTACTTTAGTACCGTCATCATTCATCATTATACGGTAATCCGGGGGTATAAAAGTAATCCCGATATTATTATTAACCGGATTTATTGTTATTAAAGCAAAGAAGGAAAATGTATTTTCATTGTAGACATTTCTTCCGGCGACTAAAATATTAATCATATCTTTCATGCTTATAATTTCATCGATAACATTTCTGTTATGTTTCTTATAGAAATTTATTCCTAAAATTATTAACAGTATAATTGCTGCGGATATAATCAGTTTTGAATATTTATTGTTCAATTTTATACAACCCCTTAGTGCTAATGAAGTTTATAACATCATCTGTTGTTAAATATTTTATAGTTAATCCTTTTTTTACTCTATCCCTGATCATTGAAGAACTTATTTCAATCATCGTTTCTTTATGAAGTTCAACCCTGCCGGCAATAGATAACAGATCATCCCTTAATTTTGTATCTCCAAGTCTCTGCATAACTATTATCGGATATTCGGAAATTATTTTTTTGTATTCCTTCCATGTGTCAAGTTCATTAAATGAATCTGATCCAATAATTAGAAAAAGCTCATCATCGGGGTAGATTATTTCCAATTCTTTAAGTGTGGTAATTGTATATGATGCAGATTCCCTATTCAGTTCCAATTCAGATACCTGAAAACTGCTGTTTCCGGCAATAGCAAGTTCTACCATTTTTAAACGGTCTGTTGGAGAGATAGCATCTGTAACAGTTTTATGTACAGGTATTTTTGCCGGGATTAAAAGTATCAGATCGAGATTAAAATTTTCTTTAATCAATTCAATATTTATAAGATGCCCATGATGTATTGGATTAAATGTTCCTCCGAATATCCCGATTCTTTTAATTTTATCTGATTTCACCATTACCGTAAACTACATATTTTAAAGTTGTGAGGCCTTCAATCCCCATAACACCCCTGGCGTGAAGTTTTTGTGTCGAGATTCCCACTTCTGCCCCGAGGCCGAATTCACCGCCGTCATGAAATCTTGTGGATGCATTAAGAAATATTGCAGAAGAATCCACCTCTTTCATAAATCTTTCCGCCTTAAAATAGTCAGATGTAATAATAGCTTCAGTATGGCCGGAACTGTAAGTAGATATATGTTCTACAGCTTCTTCAAATGAACTGACAATTTTTGCCGAGATTATAAGATCAAGATATTCGGTGGCCCAGTCTTCGCTGGTTGCTTTCACTATATCTCTGGGATTTATTTCCATAAGTTTATCACATCCGCGGATTTCAACATTGTTAGCAAGAAGGATATTTAGAAGGCTTTCTTTATAGGGGTAGCATTCATGTATCAGAAGAGTTTCTATCGCGTTGCAGACTCCCGGCCTCTGGACTTTACCGTTTACTGCTATTCGCTCTGCCATGTCTTTATCTGCAGTTTCATCTATGTAGAGATGGCATAAGCCCTTCTCGTGCCGTATTACCGGGATGGAAGATTCCTGTACAACCATCTTTATCAGGCCTTCGCCGCCGCGCGGTATTACTATATCTATTGCATCATCTCTTTTTAAAAGAAGCGGAACAAGCGCCCTGTTAAGTTTATACATAAATGAAATAATATTCGGATCATGATGAAGATCAGAAAGTACACCTCTTATAATGTTGCTCAGGCAGATATTTGAGTTTATTGATTCCTCTCCACCCCGCAGAATAGCAGAGTTTCCGGATTTAATACAGAGGGAGGCAATATCAATTGTTACATTCGGACGTGATTCATATATTACAGCAACTACTCCAAGAGGAACTCTCATCTGCCCGACTCTGATTCCCGACGGCCGGATTTTCATATTATCAATTTTGCCGATGGGATCTTCCAGCATTGCAATCTCATCAACAGATACCGCCATTGCTTCAATTCTTTTTTCATCAAGAAGCAGCCTGTCATAAAAAGCACTTGATAAGCCGTTTTTCTTTGCTTCCAGAAGATCTTTATCATTTTCCTGAATTATCAGTGCTTTTTTTTCTCTAAGTTTTGCAGCAATTTTCTTCAGGATTAAATTTTTCTGTAAAGTAGTCATTGTAGAAATATTTTTTGAAGCAGCCTTAACCCCGGAACATATTTCATCGATGTAGGCTTTATTTTCATTCTCAATATTTTTCATTTTCAAGTCCTTAAAAAGTTTAATCATTTTTATACGGTCACAAAGGGTACAGATTCCGGAGACCCTGCGGCCCGATAAACATATCCCGGTTGATTATTTTTTTATTCTTTTTTTGAGATTGCTTTTTGTTATTACATATTTTAATTCTGCACGATCATCAAACTGTGTTAATTTTATAATTTTTCCATCCTGATCCGGATTTACCGTATCATCAAATCGGTTTTTTGAAAAGTAGTATGCAGTCAGGAGAGCAGCTCTTTTGGCTGATTCTTCTTTCTGTATACCTGTAAGGCCTTCCTTCGGGTATCCGATACAGACAATTTCATATTCTGTATCACTTGTAAATCCTTCACTGATCAGGCCTGGTAATGATTTTACACTAACTTCCGGGCCGCTTGAACATGATGAAATAATGAATATAGAAATAATTATTGCTGATAGATTAATGATTTTCATGCATTATACCCTTTTTTAATGTTTATTTACCTATCTTTGTAAGTAAAATTTTCTGAATATTCTCAGGACTTATATTATATATTTTCCTGTAAAAGTCCACTAGTTTTTCATTCTTATAGTTATCTTCCGCAATCCATATTATGACTTTTTTTATGATATCAGAATCTTCACTTTTATATCTTTCATATAGAAAATCAATATCAACCACACCTGATTCTTTATATGCATAATAACCGGCAAGTCTTTTATAATCATCGCTATTATTTAATAATGAGTATGTGTCAATAAAACTCTGTGATGGTGAAAAAATAAATGTAATAAATGATATATTCCCCCTGAACGCGGATGACAGGATATAATCTCCTGAAATTTTACCGGCCACTGCTCCTGCGGATAATGCGAAAAAAAGGATAATACAAAAATTTTTTATGAATTTCATTCCGGTTTACCGTTCTACAAAATAGATTGATTTAAATTATGCAAAGAGTATTACCTCATCCTGTTATGAAAATAGATGTACATTTTTTCAGTAAATAGTTTCATGAATAATTACTGGTTTACTTGACAAAATTTACTACAAACTGAAGCATTAAAAAATCAAGTAAAAATATTAGAGGAAAATATGCAGTATGAATCTGTAATAGGGCTTGAAGTACATGTCCAGTTGAACACTGAATCCAAAATTTTCTGCGGATGCTCAACAAAATTCGGTGCTGAACCAAACAGTCAGACTTGTCCTGTCTGTACCGGAATGCCTGGAGTGCTGCCCGTATTAAATGAGGAAGTTTTAAACAAAGGTATACTGGCAGGACTTGCCCTGAATTGTGAAATTGCGGAATACAGTAAATTCGACAGAAAGAACTATTTTTACCCGGATTTGCCGAAAGCATACCAGATTTCTCAATATGATAAGCCTGTCTGTAAAAAAGGCTACATAGATATATTGTCGAATAATGAAACAAAAAGAATCGGCATCACACGCCTCCACCTGGAAGAGGACGCCGGAAAACTGGTGCATTCGGATGATTTCACCAATAATGTATCATTTGTAGACTTAAACCGGACCGGAGTACCGCTCGCAGAAATTGTATCAGAACCGGATATGAGGACCGGGGAGGAAGCCTATAACTATCTGACAAAGATTAAATCAATTATCAAATATATAAATGTTTCAGATGCGAATATGGAGGAAGGAAGCCTTCGTTGTGACGTAAATATCTCTGTGCGGGAGGTAGGTGCTCCAAAATTCGGCGAGAAAGTTGAAGTAAAGAATCTCAATTCATTTAAAGCTGTAAAAGCTGCAATAAACTACGAGTACGAAAGGCAGTTATCATTAATCGAGTCAGGTGAAAAAAACCTAATAGTTCAGGAAACACGCTTGTGGGATGCCGACCGTCAGGAGACATACAGCATGAGGTCGAAAGAGGATGCTCATGATTACAGATACTTTCCGGATCCTGATTTAACGCCGATTGTGATTACAAAAGATTATATAGAAAATCTAAGAAGCCGGCTCCCCGAACTTCCTGATGAAAAAAAAGCACGATTTATAAAGGAATTCAGTTTATCCGATTACGATGCTGAAGTTCTTACTTCTGTAAAACAATTAGCTGATTATTTTGAAGAAACAGTTCAGAAAGGCGCTAATCCTAAAAAAGCAGCAAACTGGATAACAAGTGAACTTCTGGGCAGAATTGAAGAACCTGAAAAGATTTTTTCTTTTCCGGTTCAGCCTTCGGGAGTTGCCGAACTCCTCAAACTGGTAGACAACAATACAATCAGCGGGAAAATAGCAAAAATTGTATTTAAAGATATGATCGAAACAGGTAACTCGCCTCTGAAAATAATTGATGAAAAAGGCCTTGTGCAGGTTAGTGATTCATCTGAAATTGAGGCGATAATTGACGTTGTACTAAAAAATAATCCGCAGTCTGTAACTGATTACAAAAACGGGAAAGAGAAAGCCATGGGATTTCTTGTCGGACAGATCATGAAAGAATCAAAGGGAAAGGCGAATCCCCAGGTTGTAAACGAATTACTGCTGAAAAAATTAAATCAATAAAGGAGAGCTGATGAAACCTCTTATTTCAATAGAAATTCCGGAAGTTAAAAAACTCTATCAGGGAAAAGTACGGGATCTCTTCCCTGTTGATGACGAACATATGCTGATAGTTTCAACAGACCGTATTTCGGCCTTTGACTATATTTTCCCCAATGGGATTGCCGGTAAAGGTATCATACTGAATAAAATATCCAACATCTGGTTCAAACAGATCGGATTTATAAATAACCATATAGTTGAAGATAATTTTAACAACTTCCCTAAACCGTACTCCCTTTATCCTGAAATATTCCGGGACAGGTCTATCATAGTTCGAAAAACTAAAAGAATAGATTTCGAATGTGTCGCCAGGGGTTACATAATCGGCGGAGGCTGGAAGGAATATAAAGAGAAAGGTGAAATCTCCGGCATTAAACTGCCGGCAGGCCTTGCTATGGCGGAAAAATTTCCTGAAATTTTATTCACTCCGGCGACTAAAGAAGATACCGGGCATGATATGAATATTTCGATCGATTTTATGAAAAAAGATATCGGCAATCAGGATTCGGAATTTCTTTCAGAGATGACAAAAAAAATATACCAGTTCGGCAGAGACAATCTTGAAACTGCGGGAATAATTCTTGCGGATACAAAGCTTGAATTTGGTTACCATAACGGGAAAATTATTCTCATTGATGAAGTGATGACTCCGGATAGTTCAAGATTCTGGGATGGTAAACTCTATAAAACAGGAATTTCTCCGGTAAGCTACGACAAACAGTTTATAAGGGACTATATTGATACTACACAGTGGGATAAAAACTCTCCTCCTCCGCCGCTGCCTGATGATATTGTTAATAAAACTTATGAAAAATATAATGAAATTCTGGTTAAAATTGAAAATGTTTTTAAATAAAGTTGATTTTAGCCGGCTTAATCGAGTAAAGTTAAGTACAATTTGATACGATAATAGTATTATAAAACAAAAAGAGAACTGGAGCAAGTAAGTGTCAAACACTAACCCGTATAATCAATATAAGCAGACTCAAATAACAACTGCAAATCAGGGGAAACTTATTGTTATGTTATATGATGGAGCGATAAAGTTTCTTAACATTGCTCTGGATAATATGTCACCCAAAACTTATGATGTAGTTAACAATAACATAATAAAGGCTCAGGATATAATTACTGAACTGCTTCTATCTCTTAATATGGATGAGGGAGGAGAGATTTCGCAGAATCTTTTCAATCTTTATATGTATTTTAAAAGACAGCTTCTTGAAGCTAATATCAAAAAAGATGCTGAAATTATTAATCATGTTCTGAAACTGCTTAAAGAATTAAGGGAAGCATGGGATCAGATTTCAGCCAACGAAACAAGATCGGATAAGAATATAAACATCGGTTCAAAAGGGAGTTTCAGTATTGAGGGATGATGTAAAAGCTCTCTTTGCTGATCTTCAAAAGCACCTCGATTCAAAGAAAATACTTTTAAATTCTCTCCTTAAAAATGAAAAATCAGCATCAGATCTTATTAAAAACAGAAATGATGCTGAAGATGCTCTTCTGAAAATTATTGAATACGCAACTGACCTGATTGATGAAATAAACATTGAAGATTATAACATATCAAAAATTAAAGACGAAATTTCACGAAGATACGGCCTTGATTTTAATAAAATATTCAGAAATGATTTCTATACATCTGAGAATGAAATAATGAGTTTTAAAAATGAGGTTTTACTTCAGGAGGATATAATTATCAAGATTATTGCACTTAAAAAAAGGAATAACTTTTTAATGAATAAAAATCAGGAGGACTTAAGGGCACAGATTTCTGAATTAGAAAGAATGCGCAGAATAGAAATTATAATTCCTAAAGATCTTCAATCTTCTTAGTCTCAAGAATTTTTGTCCTTCGTTTAACCATCTCTTCATAATCGAAAAAATATTTTTTCTTTTCATAATATTTCATGAACACAGTTCTATATTTTTTTGACTCAAAGTATTTTTTCATCCGGTCTGAAACATAATGAATCTGTTCGCCCGGGTCATATATTGCAGGTTTATTGGTTGTCAGGTCAATAATAGTTTCTGTTATTACACCCCATGAAATATCAGAGAGCGAATATTTCCGCAGGTCACGGGCCACTGCCCTTATAATTCCCTCGTGCGCGGGATCAAAAAATTTGAACTTTTTTGAATACATTAAAGCACCGTGCATATGATCCGGTATATCCAGAAAGCCGTCTTTAAAAACTTCTTTTGCCATCTGGTACAGCATTTCAAAGCAATACTTTAATACTCCAAGGCCGGGATTAGTCTGGCCCGGGAGCTGGGGTTTGTTATCATCAAATTTTTTTTGCGGATTTTTTGCAGAGAGCCATTCTATGATAATCATATTATATGGGGTAATTTTTGTATTATTATCAAAATATTTTTTATCAGGTATAAAGGAGGATTCACTTAATCTTATATCAATAAGCTGTTTTGCCGGGATTCTCTCCTCCCAGTATAATTTCATATAACTGATTCTATTTTCATCAACATCAATATCGACTAACAATGAATCAAATCCTATTGACTTAAGGTGCTGAACAAGCCCGATTTTTTCCATCATCGAGTAGAGATTTTCGCTATTGAATCTTCCCAGAAATAATTTTTTTGAGCCTGAGAGACCCGGAAGAGATTCGAGGGTATTTGATAAATCCAAATCACCCATTTCTACATTAAACGACCCATCAAAGCTGTTGTTTAAAGATTTCATTGCTTTAAGTCTTTTAATCTTTGAAGAACTCCAGAACAATTAAATACCCCGACTAAGATTTTTTTTTGCTTTTAAGATAAGCATATAAAAATCTGTTTATTTCTCCATCGAAAACAAAATCAACACTGCCGGTTTCTTCTCCGGTTCTGTGATCTTTTACGAGCGTATATGGCTGAAAAACATATGATCTGATCTGATTTCCCCATGATATATCTTTTTTTTCTCCGGCGAATTCCTGTTTCTTTTCAGTCTGTTCTGCTTTAAGTAAATCGTAAAGTCTGGCTTTCAATACTTTCATCGCAAAAGCTTTATTTTTATGCTGAGACCGTTCATTCTGGCATTGTACAACTAATCCGGTAGGTAAATGCGTTATGCGGACTGCAGAGTCAGTTTTATTTACATGCTGTCCCCCTGCTCCTGATGCTCTGTATGTGTCAATTTTCAGGTCATTTTCATTTATATCAATATCAATAGTATCATCAACGTCCGGAAGAACTTCAATAGAAGCGAACGATGTATGCCTTCTCTTATTCGCATCGAATGGTGAAATTCTTACCAGTCTGTGTACTCCGGTTTCGCCTTTCAGGAGACCATAGGCATATTCACCTTTAACGAGGATTGTTGCGCTTTTAATACCGGCTTCATCACCTTGAGTATAATCAATACAGTCGATAGAGAATCCGTTTTTTTCACCCCACCTTGTGTACATCCTGAAAAGCATATTTGCCCAGTCCTGAGATTCGGTTCCTCCGGCGCCGGGATGTATTGTAACGAACGCATCCTTCATGTCATCTGTGTCAGAAAGAAGTTCTTTTGTCTCCAGCTCCGTAAATTTTTCTTCCAGCTGCTTTATGCTTGAGGAAATTTCAGATAAAAGATCCATATCCTCTTCCGCAAGTGCCATCTCTATAAATTCAATCGACTCCTCAGTCTCATTTTTAATTGCGATCCATGGATCAATTTTTCTTTTAAGTTTGCTGATCTCCTGGTTCAATTCAGTAAACTTAATCTGGTCTTTCCACGTTTCATCATTCTGAGCCAGCAGTTCCAGTTCGGAGAGCCTGAATTTTAATTTTTCTACTCCAATAGAATTATATAATTCATCAATTTTAATTTTTAATTGATTTAAATCTCTCTGGTTTTCTTTTACATCACTAATCTGCAAGATCTGATATCCCCCGATGATGACTTTTGTTAATGCATGATAACATTTTATTATTGTTTTAAGAATTTATCCATATAGACAGCTGAATATCTAAAGTAAAGATTATTTCATGAATTTTTCGAGTAAATACATATTAAAATCGTTTTCTAAATCATTTGATTCCGAGTAGTTTTTATTGAAAACTTTATGCCAGATTTCACTATCCTCCATGCATAAATATATAAAAACATCGGGGAAATAATGCTGAATTTTTTCTTTAAATTTTTTAAAAATTTCAGTTCTGTCCGGCGCCAGGTAACGGTATTTACCATCGCAGCCGGGAAACATTTCCTCAACTGTAAGCTTTTCTTCAGGAAAAGAATTCTTTATTATATCTTTAAAACCGGGACTGTACCTGAAACATCCAAGAGATATCCAAATAATTCTGGAAGGATCAAGCTTTGACGCCATAAGGTCTATTACTTCAAAATATTCTTCAATAAAATTATTGTACTTTATAATCGGGTCGAAGTGAAATGCCGTATTGAAACCCCATTTCTGTACTTTAACTGCAGCATCAATCCGTTCATTAATATTCGAAGCACCTTCTTCATATAAATCAATGTTGGCCTGAGTGTTAACACTCCACGCTATAACAGTATTTCCTTTGTGTTGGATATGTTCAAGATGATCTATATTGGAGGACTTTGTTTTAAATTCAAGAAAAAGATTTGGTATTGATGAAGTCGATTCGATCAGGTTATTCGCTATTGATGTCATATCATCAAACATTAATGAATCAGTAAACTCACCTGTTCCTATCCTTACAGCATGATTTATATCTGCACAGTGTGACTTTATTAATTCCGCAAGCTCTTCGAGATTAACAAACTGTACAATACCGTAAGAATTAAGGTATGAATTCAGAAAACAATAAGTGCAGTTAAAAAGACAGTTGAAGCAGGTGTTAAGCAGATAGTAATTACAGCAGATAACATTCGGTGAACCCGGGCATTTTTGAAATTTTCTGCCCATGAATTCTTTAAGTATTAAAACCTCTTTGGAATTAAACTTTTTTTTTAACTCCAGGATCTTTAATGATAGATCATTTTCATCGTGGAATTCATATATTTTTTTTTTCTTTTCTACAGATTTATTTATAATCTCCGAAGCTATCTGATATTTTAAATCATCTTTTCTGTAGAGTACTATTTTTATTGAATCAAACGTATTCAAATATTTTTCCTGGAAGTTATTTTAACATCACCCGGTTAAGCAATGTTTCATCTTTTAGAATAGAATGGTTGTTTATATAATCCAGAAAAATTGTAAAAAGAATAGGATCAATTTTCAGGCTTTTATCGATGAAATCACTCTTCATTAATTCAAGAGCTTCATCAATAGTGAATTCTTTTTCTCTATATCGCCGGGTTTTGTCTGTCAATGCGTCAAAGACGTCAACAATTTCCAGGAGTTTTATCGGGACATAAGCAAGTGCACGCCCGTTTTTAATATCAGCTATATCATATGTAAGGCAATATTGATGTGTTTTATATTTTCTTGTATTTTCAGGAAACAATATTTTTGAAATTCCATACCCGGCAGCGTCATTATAGTATTCATGATGAAGAGCCGCAAGAAGCGCCACCTCGGAATCAAACTCTCTTGTTTTCACTATCATATTGTAACTGATAGGTGCATGCTTCATTATTATTTTTCTATCGTAAAGTCCTTCTCCTTCGAAATAGTCAATATTATCTATTTTTCCGATATCATGCAGAAGTGCGCCAATACTGAATTGCAGTAGTTTATCAATTGGTATTTCCCTCATCCCTCCATTAAATACATCTTCAAGGCTTTCAGGCGGATTGTCAGGAACTAATTTTGAATAATACTTATAATATTTAGTTTTGTATTCAGATCTGATTTTGGCGATTTTACCTTTTGTAAAGTAGGAATTGTAAAAATAACAGAGCGGCAGAAAAATTAAAAAAACAGAGTTCATATGATCAATTGTTGACCCTGTTGATTTTTCACCGAGCATGTTTATAAAATTATTTGCTGCACTATTGTTCTTAAAAATACCCATTATACTCTGAACAAGAGATGTTGTATTTCTTGCCATTGCCTTAATATGGTCTGATGATATATTTTCATTATCTTCATAATTTTCTTCAAATGAAGACTTATTCAGAACAAATGCATCCGAAACAGCTTCGATTAAATTAATAAGAACATCTTCATTTAAAACTTTATCAGCAGATTCAATTTTCTGAAGTGAATAAAGAACAGACTGATATCGTTTATCCCGCTGTTCCGGCGACATATTCAGAATTTCTATACGCTTTTCTCTATAAAAACTTGAATCCGGAGCCGCCTGTTTATTCTGATTGATTATTGATTTTTTTTTAGCGTTAATACTATTAATTTTAATTATATCTTCCCATTCCTCAGTAATGGAAAAAGTAATGTCAGTACGATTATTTTCACCAAGGAACTGCTCAAGTCTTTCCAGTGGAATTACAACATATACCCCCGACTTATTTTTTCTCCAAACCGGGATATTGTTCGTCCTGATAAGACTTAAGTTGTCTTTTAGAATATCAAGAGTAATTGTTACGTATTTGATTTCATTAAGCATTTTTTATCTTTTGGATTTTATATATTTAACGGCATCATCAATATTAAAAAAGACCGCGTAAAAATCAAACATTTCAGGATTTGTAATCATAAATTTCTGGAGTATTTCCTCTTTCAAAACAAGTATCATATACCCTGCAGTTTTTTTAACTGTACCAAGTGCTTTCATTAAGTATCCGAATGATGCGATTGTAACCTCAGTAACACTGGATGCATCAAGAATATAATCACTATACTCAGGATATTTCTGCAGCCCTTCGACGGTCAAATCATAAATTAATTTTGCATCATCTTTTTCCATATTGGATAATTCAATTTTTCCTGTTAGGATTTTACTTGATGTGTCAAAATTATTTGTAAAAACAGTGTCATTGCTCATGGTCTCCTCCTGATTTAAGCTAATATAGCATATCTTTTTAATACGTATAGCAAAATTTATATGATGAATAATATTATAAATACCGGATTGGATGCCTAAAGAATCTGATTATTATACTATTTTTTCGTCATAATTATTATTAAAATTTATTGCAATTAAACAGAAAACTGAATAAAAGATTATATTCAGCCGGTCAGATATGATTTGTTAAAATCCGTTAATATAATTGTAAAAAATAATAATTTTATATTGCCATAAATTCTTTACATATCAAGTATAAAAAATAGTTTTTTTTTAAACTTTTCTCATAAATAGAAATACATAAATAT
>DAONFJ010000015.1:38044-39766 GCA_035403545.1 Spirochaetota bacterium | reverse complement strand
TACATAAATATCTTTTATAATGACTGCAGATGGCAGATAAATACCAGTAACTTTAACTTGAAAATATAAGGTGAAAATGAATTATACTAAACCAGTTGTTGAAGAAATCGAAAACAATGTTCATAGGCTCAGTTTTAGTAACGGTAATGTGCTATATATTATAGGTACTGCACACGTATCTGAAAATTCCGCACAACTGGTTGAAGACAAAATAAAAACAATCAGGCCTGACACTGTATGCATCGAACTGGATGAACAGAGATATAATAGTATTATAAATACCAAGAAATATGAGAATATAGATATATTTCAGATGATCAAAACGAAACAATTATTCTTTTTCGTCGGGCAATTTATACTTTCCTCTTTTCAAAAAAAAATATCCGAGAAAACCGGAAGTAAGCCTGGTGATGAATTCATACGGGCAATAAATCTTTCTACAGAATATGGCTTTGAACTTCAGCTTATAGATAGAAATATCGGAGTTACATTAAAAAGAGCATGGCGGCTTACTCCGCTAAGGGATAAGCTTAAATTCCTGTGGAGTCTGCTCTTCACTGATGATGATGATTTTCAGAACATTAATATAGAAGAGCTTAAGAAAAAAGATGCAATTGATGCACTTGTAAAATCTTTTTCAAAAGAACTTCCTGAAACAAAAAAAGTTTTGATTGATGAAAGAGATTTATATCTAGCTTACGGGATTCAGAACAACTCCGGGAAAGTAACAATTGCCGTAGTCGGTGCAGGACATGTGCCTGGAATTATTGAAAATTTATCAGTTAAAATATCCGACGAAGTCAAAAATGAGATTGATCATATTCCTCCAAAAACCCGTATGGGCAAAATAATTCCCTGGTCTGTACCGGTTTTAATTTTGATGATTTTTTCCTGCGGCATTTTCTTGGGAAAAGATGATATTGCAAAGGAATTTGCTTTTATATGGATAATGGCTCATGGAGCTTTAACTGTTATTGGATGTATTTTATCACTTGCTCATCCTTTTACAATTATAAGCGCATTTATTGCATCTCCAATCACAAGTTTAAATCCTGTAATAGGAGCCGGGATGATAACTGCATTTGTACAGGCAATTTTTGTTAAGCCAGGGATCAGGGATTTTGAACAGCTGAATGGAAATGCAATGAAAATAAGTGACTGGTGGAAAAACAGAATCACAAAAATTTTCCTGGTTTTTCTTTTTTCATCAATAGGTTCGTCAATCGGTACTTTTGCTGCACTGCCGGTTTTAATTAAATTCTTCAGGTGATACAAGATATGAAAATTAATTTTTTTAAAATTATCATTACAATGATGATCTCTTTATGTTTTTGTACAGGATGTATTTTAAACACTAAAGAAGACTGGGATAAACTTCCAGACAGAAAATTTTATTTTTCTGAATTTCAATTCATACTCCTTGATCAGACGAAAGAAAAGGCTTATACTTTTTATAAAGATTTTCCCGTTAAAAAAATTATGTTTATTCTTGCTAAAGAATATAATATAACTGTAGATATAAGTGATTTTAATAATTTTATAAATACCAATAAACCTTCAGTTATTGAGGCCGATGGATATATCAGAACCGAGAAACATACCTGGAAGAAAAAGAATATTGAAAAGAATAGAATTGTTTTTATCTTTGAACGTGATTATTTCGAAACTGATAAATTAAAATTTAAAATTGGTATTTACAGCGGCGATTCAACTTTAAAAATC
>DAONFJ010000015.1:32442-37944 GCA_035403545.1 Spirochaetota bacterium | reverse complement strand
AATGATTTTAAACATGATATTATTGATTATATATATCAAAAATGCAACTAGGCTTGTATATTGAAAAACTAATCGGGCCTTTATACTTAAATTTTTCGGTGATCGAATATTGCTATTATTAAATGGAGTGTAAAAATATGAGCTGTATTTTTTGTAAAATTGTTTCTAAAGAAATACCTTCTAAAATTGTCTATGAAAGTGACACAGTTATAGCATTTAATGATATTAATCCTCTTACTCCTGAACACATTCTGGTCCTTCCAAAAAAGCATATAGAAACGATAGATGATGTTTCATTCATTGATAGAGAAATTATTGCTTCGATGTTTGAAGCAGTTAAAGAAATCGCTGTCATCAAAAATATGTCAGATCACGGCTATCGTGTCATAATCAATAACGGGAAAGCCGCAGGGCAGGAAGTTTTGCATCTGCATATGCATATGCTGGGAGGGAAAGAACATCTCGGGCCTATGCTTTCGAAATAGATAGTTTATTTTTGGGAAGAATAAATAACACTTTATCAATAGTCCGTTTACTTGTTTCTTCAATTATAAACTCGTATTCTTTGAATTTAATATGATCACCTTTTTCCGGGATATCACCGCTTAAGCTCATAATAAATCCGGCGAGTGTTTCAAAATGCCTTTTATTTATTTCAATATTGAAATATCTTTGAAAATAATCAATATCAAGCCGTCCGCTAAGAAGATATTTTTTTTCAGTCAGCTTGGTTATTATTTTTTCAGAGGGATGATCGTCAGTTTGAATCTCGCCCACTATCTCTTCCGCAATATCCTCAAAAGTAAGCATGCCGGTAGTATTACCATATTCATCTGTCACAAATAGAAGAGGGATTCTCTCTTTCTGCATTTTATTATAAATATCAAAAACGTTTTTTGTTTCAGGGATAAACGCAGGTTCTATAAGGATATCTTCAATTTTACTATCGGGATTTTTCAGAAGATCCCTGTAATAGATATATCCGATTAAGTTATCTTTTTCACCTTTATAAGCAGGAAGTCTTGAAAATCTTGTTTTCTCTATCAATGATATTATATTTTTGTATGATTCATTAGAATCAACAGAGATTATATCAACCTCAGGAATCATTATTTCATAAGCATGAGCGTTCTTGAATGAAAGTATTTCGGAAAGGTAAAGATTTTTATCCTCATCAATAATTCCTTCCTTCCGGCCGATCGAAATAAAAGTAGCAATGTCATCCCGGCTTTTTATCGGAGATATTTCTCCCGGTTTGATTTTGAAAATTCCGGTTATTGCTTCTGAGAAGAAAAGTGCAACTCCGATCAGCGGCCTGAAAAATTTCATTAAAAATTTTATTGGCATTGAAAAAAACATTAAAAGCGATTCGGCGTTACCTTTTGAAATTAATTTAGGACTGATTTCACAGAAAAGCAGGAAAAATATTGTCTGTATGACAGTTACAAGAAGAAGCTGTGTGTCATTATATGAAAAAAGTTTTGTTATTACAAATGTTACGAATGCTGTTGCCGCAATGTTAGATATATTATTACCGATGAGAACCATTCCTATGGCATCTTCCTGATTATCTAAAATATATAAACTTCTGGCAGCGCTTCTGCTCCCTTTTTTACTTAATGTTTCAATTGAAATTCGTCTTGATGAAATTATAGCAGTCTCTATACATGAAAAAAAAGCAGAAGCACAAGCGAAGAAAATAATTAACATTTGATAAATCAAAAAATCTGACATTATTCATTCCTCGGGTGATGAACAATTTTAACTTCAATACTTTTAATTGTTCTTTTAATTACACTTTTAATTTTTAATTCAAGATTTTCTATATGAATAGAATCCCCTTTTTCAGGAATAGTAGACAATTGTTCTATTACATATCCTCCTATCGTATCCGAATTACTGCTGTAAATATTTAAATTAAAGAATGCGTTGAAATCATCCAGCTGCATCTCACCATATACAATATAATTATTATCACCCAAATCCCGGACCATATCTCTTTTGAAGTTTTCCCATCTACCGAAATCTTTTCCAAGAAGCGCGGATAATATGGAATTTAATGTGGCAACACCCGCAGTACCGCCATATTCATCGACAACGATAGCAATCTGTATTTTTTTTGTAAGGAAGTCATTGAGCAGTTCATTAAGATCTTTTGAAAACGGGAAAAAATCAATCGGTCTGATAAATTTATTTATACTTTTTTTCCGGTTACCCATAAAGCTTGATATCATATCGCGCGAATCTATAACTCCCGCAATATTATCAGGATCGTTTTTATAAACAGGGATTCTTACAATTTCATTTTCGAGGATTAGAGCCATCGCATCCTCAATCGATGATCCGTATTCAATGAAGATCGCCTGATTCCTGGGATACATTATATTCGATGCTTCCTTTTTCGTAAACCTGAGAACATTTTTTAAAATTTCACTTTCCTGTTTATTGATTAATCCCTGTTTCTCTCCGCTTGTTATTACATGGCCAAGTTCATCCTCTGTCAGGTTGCTATGCTGAAGATTAAGATTTAAAAATTTGATAAGCATGTCAGAGAAAAAAAGGATGCAATACCTGAGCGGTGAAGAAATTTTATGGAACAAATATATGTACGGAAAAAAACTTTGACTCAGAGTGTTATAGTTATTGATAGCGATAATTTTGGGTGTGATTTCTGAAAGAATGATAATCAGCGGAGTTACAAACGCGATAGTTATTAAATGACCATAATGGCCGAAATATTTCAACATAAAGTTTGTAGCAATTGCTGTTAATGATAGATTTACAAACAAATTGCCCATTAAAAGGGTTATAAGTATTTTTTCAGGGTTCTTCATCATTTGCGCGATAGAATTTTCTCTATGTTTTTTCGATTCGGCAAATCTATGGAGGTCCGCCTTCTTCAGAGAAAATAATGCAGTTTCTGTCCCTGAAAAAAAAGCTGAAAGAAGCAGAAGTATTATTAAAACAATAATATGTATTATAATCGTATTCATTGAACAGGTTTATTTTCAGGGAATAACTCAGTTTCTTTAATCTTGAGAATTTTAGCGCATTTTTTTTTGAAAGCTCCATTAGGTTCCTGAAAACCCTTTTCAATTTTTGACAGGTAGGATGGTGAACACCCGATAAGTTCTGCTAACTTATTCTGTTTAAGATTTTTTTTCAAACGAACTGTCCACAGATTATTAGTTAATTCATCTCCGGCTAAAATGATTCTTTTTTTGTCTTCAGGCAATGAGAATATTGACTCAACTTTTTCATTAAAAAAATCAGCACATTTATTTTTAAAAAGATCAGTCGGCTCAAGTAATCCTTTTTCAATTTTACACAGGAAGGACGGAGATACTTCCAGTTTTCTAGCAAGATCATATTGCTTTATTCCTTTTGTTCTACGTAAAAATGATAATTTATTTCCCAATTTCTGACCTCCGAAAAGCAGACACATACATTACTTATTGCATATCCAGGTTCACGTTAATCGTAAAATTCTTTTCAGTAGTATTACCGCTGAAGTCAGAAGCTGATACTGTCAGATTATTGATTCCTTCGCTGTAGATAAGACCGTTTAGCTTGTAATAGCCTTTTTCATCAAAGAGATCACCGAAAGTTTTATTATTGATGGCAAGACCATTCGAAGAATAGTCTATTTTGCTGAAATTATAATTCAGGACTTCTTTACCATTGAATACAGCTTTTATGCTGTACAATCCAAGATTCTCATTCCCTTTAATTGTATCCCTTATTTCAACAAGAATCGGGTAATGTTTTGTGAGACGTATATCAGAGTTATCATTGATCCTTATATACTTGTCGTCTATCCTTATGTAAAAGTTCAATATTTCGGGTGCTTTGCTGTCCATGAAAGCAGGAAGACTTGCAATAGGATTATTAGATTCTCTTTGGGCGGGATTCAATAAAGAAAAATGTATATGCTTGCCGTATGAGTGCCCTGTATTGCCGATAAAACCGAGTACATCAGATTCACTGTATGTCTGTTTAAGATTTTCTGCATCCTGAAGGTGCATGTAAACTGAAAGTAATCCGTTCTTATGCTCTATAACTTTAAAATTACCTCCACCCCAGTAATTATCAAGAGGAAATAAAGATTTGTTCCATGTATAAAGCAATGTTCCCTGTTCTACAGGATATACACTTTCACCGGGGCTTACCATATCAATTCCGTCATGGAAGTGATCACCGCGCGACTCACCGTAAGTTGAAGTGATTGATCCGTCAGTGACAGGCCATCGGAATGACAAATTTGATATTGCAAGAATCAAAATTGAAAATAATATAAGTTTACTGTTCATAATTTCTCCATGACTAATTCTGTTTAACATGTAATCTGCAGAATTTACCAGGTTCAGAGCCTGAATAAAAAAACTGAACCGCAGTTTTATGACATTCGCCATTCCGCCCTGCAACGTCACCGCTATCAAGGCAGATAGTTTCCGATGTAAGATTTTCTATATCGGATTTGAAATCGGGAGGTTTTTTATCCCTGTAAACCTCAGAGATGTACTCCGCCCAGACAGGTGCCGCTACACCGCTGGCCGATCTTCCTGAACCAAGAGATACTGAACCGGTTTTATTGCCGATCCAGATTGCAGTTACCATATCCTGATTATAACCTATAAACCAGGCATCTACATAATTTGAACTGGTACCGGTTTTACCTGCGCATGGGAAGTTAATTCCGTATTTTTTTATCAGCCAGTAGACGGATGAATCAGGTTCCCTGACGCCTTCGAGCATGGAAATTGTAATTCTTGCGGCAGCCTCGTCAATTATTTTTCCCGTACTTTCTCTCTCTGAGTTAAGACGTTCAGATATTTCACTTTCATTATTCCATATTATGTTGCCATTGTAATCTTTAACGGTTTTAATACCATATGGAATAATCAAATTACCGCCGTTAATCAATATAGACTGAAGAGCAGCATTTTCAATCGGTGAAAGTTCGTATGCTCCAAGTGCGAACGAGAGAGTTTTACCGAAACGTTTCTCCATCTCACTACCAGGAATTGATAGTGCTTTCTGAATGTAAGAAAATGGTGTATCATATCCTGTTTTATCAAGAACCTGTACCGCAATAGTATTAAGTGATTTTACTAAAGCCTGGCGTACTATGATGTCACCGGAAAAAGTATTGCTGTAGTTCTGGGGAGTATAATTATTCTTATAGGTTATTTGTTTATCAACGAGTATTGTTGATGGTGTTATTTTTTTATTCTCTATCGCTGATGCGTAAACTATCGGTTTGATGGATGAACCGGGCTGTCTCCTTACCTGGTAAACGTTATCGTTCTGATTTTCGGTGGTAAAGTCATATCCGCCTACATATGATAATATTTCTCCTGTAAATGGATCAAGTGATATCAATGCGCCTTCGATATTCGTAGATTTTTCAAATTCTTTTTGTGACGAAGCGGAATTTTTCAGAGCCCTGGAAACTTTTACGTGATATTCTCTCTGTGCTGCAACTCCCTTCCGTAAAGATTT
>DAONFJ010000015.1:0-32342 GCA_035403545.1 Spirochaetota bacterium | reverse complement strand
TAGCCTGCATCACTATATGATTCCAGTATTCTCCTGGTTTTGTTTAAGGAATTGTTCAGGTTGGAGAGAGGTGAATAAATACCGGGATTTGAAATTGTCGCGACGATCATCATTGATTCTGCCAGGTCCAGGTCTTTAACCGATTTTCCGAAATACATTTTTGCAGTCGATTCTACTCCATAAGATCCATTCCCGAAATAAATAAGATTAAGATACATTGATAATATATCTTCCTTATCATACAGTTTTTCAATTTCAACAGCACAATAGGCTTCATATATTTTTCGTTTTAAATTCCGTTCCATATCGGTAAAAAGAACTTTTGCAAGCTGCTGAGTAAGTGTACTCCCGCCTTGTACTACATGGAAATTAACGATATTCTTTATGAACGCCCTGAGTATACCCGTGTAGCTTATACCTTTATGATTATAGAAATCACGGTCTTCACTGGCTGTAACTCCATTTACAAGGTAATCAGGAATGAAATCGAAAGGAACTATCTCTCTCTTCTCGTCAAAAAACTCACCAATTACTTCACCGTTTCTATCATAAATACGTGTTGGTATATCAACAACTTTCGCTCCCGTTTCAACTTCATTTCTGGTATATGGATAACCCTTTTTAATTTCTTCGGTTCTATCAATAAGAGTTTTATATTTTGCGAGTTTATCCAGCGCTTGTTCTTTATCGTTAATCCATTGTGAATACACATAACAGGAATATAGAATCAGTGACACCGCAATAGCTAGAGGAAGATATATAAATAATAATTTTTTATGATCTGTTATCCACTTTATGAGCTGCATATTATTTATCTCTCACTGAATTATTTAACTTATATTTTTTACCCGAGAGCTGCCCGCATGCACCGGAGATATCACTTCCCATGCTCTTTCTTATAGAGACAGGTACATTCATTATTTCGAGTTCGCTGACAAATGCATCTATCTCGGACTTATCCGGTATAGGTAAAGTGTGATTGCCCGGATTGAGCGGGATAAGGTTTAATTTGACTCTGGAGTATTTGAACATTTTTTTTAATCTTTTAGCGTCATCTGCGGAGATATTATCTTTTCTCATAATATATTCTATCGTGAGCCTGTTTCGTGAAACGGGAAATTTATTGTTAAGCATTGAAGCTATATTCTTAAAAGGATATTTTTTTTCAACCGGCATAGTAACCAGTCTTTTCTCCGGTTCAGTATCGTTAAGGGATAACGCCATGTTATATGGTCTCTTCTCATCAATGAATCTTTCAATTGCCGGCATAATACCGCTGGTGGAAATTGTAATTTTCCTTACAGAAAGATGAAAACCGAATGTGTAATTCATTATATCTGCAGCTTTTAAAACATTATCGTAATTCAGAAGCGGTTCTCCCATTCCCATAAAAACAATGTTGTTATTGCTTAAACCGGTAATTCGTCTTACCTGGCATATCTGGTCGAGTATTTCCCCGGTTGATAAATTTCTTATAAAACCGATTTTTGCAGTTTCACAGAATTTGCATCCCATTGGACAGCCGATTTGGGACGATATGCAGATAGTTAATCTTCCATCGTCATTTCCTTCATTTTTTATCAGGACACTTTCTATATAATGATTATCCAGGGTTTTAAAAAGAAATTTTTCTGTACCGTCAACTGCAGATGTCTGCCGGTCTTCCAGAGACAGGGCCGAGATAAGATATTTTTCATCGAACCTGCTTCTAAGTTCTTTTGAAAAATTTGTCATCTCACTGAAATCGGTTATATTCTTTTCATAGAGCCAGATAAAAAGCTGTTTTGCCCTATAATCTTTTTCACCAAGTTCTTTCAGAATTGAAAGAACTTCATCATAATCAAAGTCTTTAATGTATTGTTTCATATTGTCAGCGGCTTATGAAGATTTGTTTTAGTAAAGTTATATTTGGAGTCAAGCAAGTGTCCCGCTCTTAAGTTTTTCAATCTGTTTTATTTCGAATAATGCCATTTTATTATCTGCGTCTATATTGATAACTCTTTCAAATGTCTGCACTGCAGTATCATAATCCCCGAGATTTTTATATGACATCCCTAGAGCGAATAGAGCATTAGTCATATTAGAATCAATCTGAATTGCTGCAATAAAATTTTCAATAGCGCTTTTAAAATCCATCATCTGGTAGTGAGAAGCACCGTTTACATAAAATGCAAATTTGTTCTTCTTATCTTTTTTAATATATCTGTCAAGTATCTGCACAGCTTTGTTGTAATTATTTACCCGGAAATAATTTTTCCCCAGGTTATATAGAATTTTCTGGTTTTCAGGATACTTATCAAGACCGTTTTCAAGAAGTTCAATAGCATCAAGGTACTTATGGCTATTGATAAGTTTTTTTGAATTTTTAATAATGTCAATAGCTTCATCAGAAACAAGTTCAACAATAAGAAGAGAAATATCATCAATCGCTCCCATTTCTCCGATATGGTTATTTACATCACGAATAATTGATTCGGTGAATTCATCAAGGGAGAGGTCTTTATGATTTATGATTGATTTTTCAAATCTTTCATTTGAATATTCTTCCCTGTTTTTATTCTGTGATTCAGGAATACCATCTGTATACAAAATCAGCCTGTCCCCGTAATCAAGCCTGGTTGTTTTTTCTTCATATGTATCCCTTGCTTCCTCCAGGGCTCCGATAAACAGACCATTAGTGTCAAGAAGTTCTATACTGCCGGTTTCCTTACGGTAAATAATCGCTTTCTGGTGGCTGGCATTTGAATATGTAATATTATAATCGTCATCTATAACTGCCATAAAACAGGTCATGTAATCCTGTGTTTTCATGTGATCAATGATGTTTTTATTAACTTCCTGGAAAATCCTTTTAGGTGAATCAAACTGATACCCCGCGTTTCCAAATGAAATTTTAGCCATTGCAGTTACAAGAGCTGCAGGAATTCCGTGGCCGGAGACGTCTGCAATTAAAACACCGATTTTATTGTCTTTAAGCTGGAAGACGTCATAAAAGTCTCCGCCTATTTTTTCCATCGCATTATATTTCACAGAGAACTTTAGTTCATTCCAGTCATCAATTTTTGTGAGGAGAATACTCCTTTGAATTACACTGGCCATATCAAGCTGCTTCTGAATCTGGTCATCTTTAATTTTGAGGTCGTTTAAAACTTTCTCCAGCTCTTCTGTTCTTTCCTGAACTTTTAATTCCAGATTTTTGCGGTGCTCATCAATCTCCCATGCCATCTCCATCAGCGCATACTCAATTGTTGAAAATTCTTTTCCAAGAGACAGAACCTTGAATCCCGATCTTTTCCCAGCAGCAATATCCCGTGTTACCCTTGCCATATCATTTAAAATTCTCAGAATAGAATTTGCATTTACTCTCGCGAGATAAAGAGCAGAGAGAACAGCAAAAAGCATAAAGAGAATCATTAATAAATTGTTGGTTCCATATGCCTGTATTCTTTCAAACAAAGCCGCGTACGTAAATAAAATAATAATCATTATAAAAACGAAAAAGTTAAAATTCACTCTGACACTGAATAGAACGTGAGGTTTAATCATCTCGCCTGTTTTTAAAATTTCATTGTAAAGTTCTGCTCTTTCATTATTCGTCAGATATTCAGATAAAAGGTGAGTAGTCATTCCGAAAACAATCATGGATACAACTGTCGCAAGCAATATCATTCTTAGCATAATTACAGATTCAGCCAGGCTGATTTCTCCTGTAAAATAGAATTTCCAGGCGCATACTGCAGTCATTGCCATACTTGTTGAAAGTATGAAAAAAACTGATGCAGTAGTGTTGTTCATTACTAAATCTGAAAAATCCCCATAAGTTTCTTTTAATGAACCGGAATCGGCCTTTAAATTTTTTTTAAAAACATTATTAATTCTCCTGTGACGCTTCAGTATTGCGGGAATTTTTACAGGCATCAGAAAACCTGAAAGAATATAAAATATAAACATGACTATTAGAAATACAGGAGGAAGCCATTGTATAAAAATTTTAACTATTTTTGCATATGAAGTCATTACAAATGAACTGGCAATTACGTATGAAAATAAACCTTCGAGGATGCCGAATAGACTGATAAAAAAAGTAACAGCAAATGTGTAACTGATATTCCTGGCCAGAAAATAAAAAATCCTCATATTAACACCTTGAAATTAACTTTATTTTTTATCACTTTCAGAAACATTTTTAACGCATCTGAAACCTGCAACTCTGTCTTTGTATAAATCGGGAATCCCGCCTATTTTTCGATCCGTGATTCTTGAATCGGTTTTTGACAGAAAGTACGAGCCGCCTCTTATTACTTTGTACTGGTTCCCGTATTTTTTATCATTCTTTTTATTACCCGGATAAGGCTGATACCAGCCGGCAGTCCATTCGAGGGCATTTCCGTCAAGATTAGCTATTCCGTAATTTGAGAGTGAGCCATTTTCATATATATCAACCGGAAGATACCCTTTCTCAATTGATGAAAGCTGATATTTTTCACTTGTTATTTTTTTTAAATTTTCACCTGTTTTATCTGATAACCACAACTCTTCAGTATTTGCGATACCTTCTCTAAACTCACTTCCCCAGCTGTATAATGCTCCTTTAGCTCCGGAGTCCATTGATGCAGGCGGTCTTGCCGCTTTCTCCCATTCCGCTTCATAAGGGAGCCTTTTCCCTGCCCAGACTGCATAGTCTGCGGCCTCATAATATGTTACAATAACAGGAAGTGAGCCGAAATAAGGGCTTAAAAAATTTTTACTGTTATCAATCCGGTCTTTCCAGTATTCCGGATACGCCAATCCTTTAATATCAGCATATTTTTTATAATCATTATTCGATACTTCAAATTTATCAATATAATAATATCCAAGAAATTCAGTGTGTTCCGGATATTCATCTTCATCACAGCTTGAGCAGCCCATAAGAAATTTTCCTTCCGGAATCAGAATCATCTCTCTTTTATCAGCCAGAGATATTATTTCAGGTTTATAAGCTGTTGAATCTATATATGGATTTTTATTAAGTCTTTTGTCAATTTCTTTATCTGCCTCAATTAAAACTATATCAAGTCCGGGCCTTAAAATCTGTTTATATTCTTCATGAAGAAGTGAATATTTACACAAATACCTTTTCTTCCCATAAACATCCGGAATTTGTTTTAAGGATGAGATATTCCCAATAATTTTGTCGTTACTGAAAATGTAATATAAATCCTTTTCAGGCATTTTTTCAAATATAACAGTAATGTATCCATCTTCACGTATTGTTTCTATTGTTCCTGTTTTTGTATAAACAGAAGATGCTGAAGATGCATAAAGGAGCATAACTATGAAAAAGAAATTCATTTTGGAAAACATTAAACCTCTCATTTACATTTCTCCGGTGCATTTTAAGGGATTACTGCCCATTCATTACTGCAAAAGATGGAATTGATATAACTTCACGTTATCAATAAGCCTGATAAATTTTTCTATCAGGCCATCTCATACACGACAATGGAAAACCATCAGTCATAGCATTGGTATCGAGTCCGATGATATTTCTTGTCTCATCTATATAAACGGAATCTGAATTATGAATGTATGGAGTCGGCGTATGGCCGAAAATAATTGTTTTCCCCCATTTGCCGGGATATTTATAAAAATCTTCACGAATCCAAATCATGTCATATCTTTTCTGTTCACTCATAATATTTATATCAGGATTAAGCCCGGCATGTACAGCAATAAAATCATCATTTTCATAATATAATTTCAGGCTGTTATAAAACAATCTATGACTCTCGGGTACAATAAAATCATTCTGGTTTTTTATATAGCTCTTAATGGTATATCCGCCGCCATTTCTGATATAATTATTATAATTATCGCCTTTAGTTACAAATCTTATAAACATATCCTCATGATTGCCGGTTAAAAAAATAGTATTATGTTTATGTGATAAATCTATTAAAAATTCAATAACCTCAAATGATGAAGGCCCTCTATCTATGTAATCACCTAAAAAAATATAAATATCATCTTTTTTTATGTCAGCACTTACAGACAAAATTAATTTTTTTAATTTTGAAAGGTGCCCGTGAATATCGCCGACGATATAATATCTGTTATTCATTTTTTAATATTTTCACAGATCCCTTTAATATTGTAAAACCGGATTTTACTTATTCTCTTTTTTCTTATAACCTTCAATCCTTGAACTTACTTCATTAAGAATTTTTTTTCCTTCATCAAGATCACCGACTGACCAGCAGCCGAAAATATACCTGCCGTTAACAGATATAAAAGTATACTTTCCATCCTGTTCTTTTTTAAACGCTGTGTAAGTATTGTCCGATGAAATCATTATATAGCTGTTATCAATACTCTTTTTAAAAATTTCATAAGCATCGTAAAAAGAATCATTTTCATTGAAAAAAATATCCACAATATCATTGTTCCATAGCCATTGTGTAAAATGAACCCTGTTTATATAACGGAATTTATGATAAGGTTTTCTGCTGTATAAAACACCATAACCGTCAAATCCCCTGATCACATTTAAACTGTCAGGGAGCTTATCCTGCATATAATTCTGGCCGACATAAAGCCAGGGAATGTTTACAAATGTTTTAAGGTCTTTCTTCAATAACAATTCCGTCTTTTCGGTGACTGCATATGCGGCATATTCACCAATCTGCATTATAGATGCGGCGTTACTGTAATACTCATTTTTCTGTGATGCGTCGAAAATACCCGGTCCTCTTTTTATTGAATAAAAACCGTATGCGTTAACCACTGAACTGAATTTGATTACTTCAAGTTTAATCAGTATTGCGGGATCATCAATTGACTGATAAACACACGACGCAAGTTTATCAATGCCAAGCCCGATATATTCCCGGTTGTATTTTTTTATATCCTTGCCTTTATAGTACAGGACGGAATTAATTCTTATCCATCCCGGGACATCCGAATCCCGCGGGAGCAGGTCTGTTACACTGTCAATTTCGCTCTGAAAAAGAGAACATGAAGAAAGTGTAATTACTATTAAAGATATATAAATTAAAATAATTTTACTTTTCATTTTTCATACCCTGCAAAATGGCATGCGGCCATCTGTTCTGATTCATTTAAACTATAATTTATAAGATCAGGATATTTTTGACGGCATATATCCTGTGCGATTGGACAGCGCGGATGGAAATAACAGCCTGTCGGAGGATTTACCGGTGAAGGCACATTCCCCTGCAGTATGATTCTTTTTATTTCTTTCCCGGCAGAGGGCCTGGGTATTGCTGAAATTAATGCTTTTGTATAGGGATGAAGCGGTGTTTCGTAAATTTCATCGGCTCCTGCAATTTCTACAATCCGTCCCAGGTACATTACCGCGACACGGTCTGAAACATGCCGTACAACCGTAAGGTCGTGTGATATAAAAATATATGTCAGTCCCAGATCGCTCTGCAGATCCATGAGAAGATTTAATATCTGCGACTGAATCGAAACATCAAGTGCAGACACCGGTTCATCACATATTATGAGTTTCGGGTTGAGCGCGATTGCACGGGCAATACCGATCCGCTGCCTCTGGCCTCCTGAAAATTCATGAGGGAACTTATCCAGTGAGTTTTTCTGCAGGCCGACTTTATCGAGCAGTTTTTTCACTTTTTCAGTTCTCTGCTGCTTGTTTTCAAGTTTATGTATAATGAACGGCTCTTCAAGAATATAGCCGACAGTATGCCTTGAATTAAGGGATTCATAAGGGTCCTGAAAAATCATCTGAAAATTTCTCCGGTATGGAAGCAGTTCCCTCTGCGTCATTTGTGATATCAGTTTATCCTCAAAATATACAGCACCTTCCGAAGGTTTATACAGATGAAGTATTGTCCTTCCCAGTGTTGTTTTCCCGCAGCCCGTTTCACCCACTATGCCGAGAGTTTCGCCTTTTACTGCAGAAAAACTGACGTCATCCACGGCATGTACCTTACCGGCAGTAGTCCGGATTATTCCCTTTTTGATAGGAAAAAATTTCTTCAGGTTTTCAACTTTAAGTATAGTTTCCATTTTATCCGCCATACCTGAAACAGTTCACTTTGTGATTTTCAGCAATTTCGACTTCATCGGGATGTTTTATTGAACATGGCTCAAATGCGAATGTGCACCTGTTGCGGAACCTGCATCCTTCGGGATAATCTGTTATTGACGGGACCATTCCTTCAATTGATTTTAATCTGGTTTTCCGTTTATATTCGAATTTAGGGATTGATTCAAGAAGGCCGGAGGTGTATGGATGCATCGGGCTGACGAAGAGTGCATCAGCAGGCGCTTTTTCTGCAACTCTTCCGGCATACATTACCACAACGTCATCACAGAGCTCAGCTATAACTCCGAGATCATGGGTTATAAAAATCACAGACATTCCGGATTCGCGCTGGAGTTCTTTTATAAGATCAAGTATCTGGGCCTGTATTGTAACGTCGAGTGCCGTAGTAGGTTCATCCGCTATGAGTATATCAGGTTTGCACGCGAGAGCTATTGCTATCATAACCCGCTGTCTCATGCCTCCTGAAAGCTGGTGAGGATATTCGCTCATCCTCTGGAGGGGATCCGGAATTCCGACTTTTTCAAGAAGCGATAAAGTCTCCCGTTCCATCTCTGCTTTTTTCAGGTCTTTCCTGTGCAGCTCAAAAACTTCAGTTATCTGCCTGCCGATTTTTTTAACAGGATTGAGAGCTGTCATCGGTTCCTGGAATATCATCGCGATAGAATTTCCTCTAACCTTCCGCATCTCTTCCGGCGTAAATGCCAGAAGATTTTTACCCCTGTACAGAATTTCTCCGCCGATATATTTTCCTGACGGTACAGGGAGGAGCCTCATTATAGATAGAGCAGTTACACTCTTCCCGCATCCCGACTCCCCGACAATACCGAGTGTTTCACCTTTTCTAAGATCAAAACTGATTCTGTCAACAGCGGGATAGACCTCTCCGTCTTTAAGAAAACCTGCAGAAAAATTCCTGACCTTCAGAATTATGTCGATTTCAGAATTCATCTATTTAAGATTTCCCTTATATTTAGTGATGATTTTTGTCACTGGCGGAAAGGTTTTATTTGATTTCATTGCATCAATTGTTTCATTTTTAATGTTTTCGTCGATCCAGAAATAACCGCCGGCAGCCGGTTCATCGAATATTTCAGTAGATGTTTTATATCCGGGTACATCGGGAAGCTGAATCCATCTCCAGTGAAGGGCCCTTGTAAACGGGAGCATATCAAGGGGAATCCAGCCGCCTGATTCACTTATTTTTTCCTGAATTTTAAGAGAGAGCTTAATAAGTTCTTTTTCATCGGTCGAATCCCTATATTGATTTATGAGCTTATCCATTTCGGGATCATCAAGATTGTTTATATTATTTGTCTGCGGTTTGTGTGCATTTTCTGAATGAAATGACTGCCATGGTGAAGGCCTGAAACTTGTAGACCATCCCATATACGCAAGGTCATGTTTCTTCTCCATGATTTTTTTATAAGAAGTTCCCGAATCCAGAAGTTCGAGATTTAATTCTATTCCGGCTTTTTTGGCCTCTTCTTTCATGACAACAACACGCGGAGTAAAGAGCGGCTGGCCATAAGTAAGCGTAACTGAGAACCGTCTCCCGTCCTTCATCCATATTCCGTCACCGCCTCTTTTCCATCCGGATGATTTCATCAGGGTTTCTACTTTATTCAGATTGAACTCTCTGGCTTTAACTTTAGTGTTGGTATACGCACCGTAACCTGTATAAAAAGTCTGTAAACGGGCAGCTTCGTTGCGCAAAATCTGTTTGTTTATTTTATCAAAATTGATTGAATGTGCAAGCGCATATCTCAGATTTTTGTCTTTGAATATATCCTTATCCAGGTTCAGATAAAGTCCCCAGGTAGGCCTTCTCGCCTGGTTGTAGTACCACAGTTTATAGACATAACCGTTATCAAAGATCTCTCCATTTGCTTTCTCGTGCCATATGGCAGCTCTTGTCGCACCATAAGTATCAAGCTTCCCTTTTTTGAAATATTCAAAAGCGACATTGTCATCTCTTATAATTGTAAGCTTAAAGTAGTCTACGTTAAAACGGTTTTTATTATAACGGAGATCCCTTGCCCACCAGTCTTTCTTTCTTTCGAAAAGCAGGTATTTCCCGTTTGAGTAATCTTTCAGTATATAAGGACCGGTGTTCGGTTCTGTTTTCCAGTTATAGTCGCTTACAAATCCGCTGTTCAACCTGTTGTAAAAATGTCTGGGAACCGGAGAGATGCCTACAGTAAGCCAGAGGTCCGGTATTTTTTTTGTGGCGGTAACAGAAATAAGATAGTCTCCATATTTGGTAACTTTTTCAATCTCTTTAGTATAGTAATCATTTGACCAGGGGTCCTGTATATATTTTGATCTCATAAACTCAATTGTATAAATAAAATCGTCAGCAGTAACCGGGACTCCGTCTGACCACCTGGCTTCAGGATTAAGTTTGAAATACATTGTTTTGCCGTCTTTTCCGTAAGCCCAGTGGGTGGCGAGTTCTGGCAGTATTTTGTCGGTATCGCCATGATAATTGATCAGCGACATCTGGTTGTCAAGAAAATACGACCTGGTGAAATTGTTTGAATCAGGGCCGACAGTTCTGAATGTAAGAGGGAATGTTGTAATAAATGAATTAAAAGTTCCCCCTTTCTTTGCATTCGGTGAAGCGATCAGGGGCTCATTGTCGTTTGTTATCCACTTTAAATCCTCTTCAAGCTGATGTACCGAGTAATCGATGTTCAGATTTTCATCTGAAGTTCCCGAACTGTTTGAGCTGTCATCTCCTCCGCATGAAATGAGAAGTACCGTGATAAGGGCGGGAATCAGCAGCTTACACTTAATATCTGATATATACATGAGGAAAGCCTCCGTTTTATTCGTAAGTAGTGTAAAGTTTCGGATCAAATGATTCGCGTACAGCCTCTCCAATAAACGTAACCATCATCAGGATAGCTATCATGGAAGCTATTACAGAAATACCGATCCATGGAGCGTTGATATTATATTCTGAAGCTTCAGCGAGCAGCTCACCCCAGCTTGGTGTAGGAGCCGGCAGACCGAAACCGAGATAATCAAGTGCCGTAAGAGAAGTAATCCCTTCCGCGACCGAGAATGGAATGAATGTGATTATTACTGAAAGTGTATTGGGAAGTATATGGCTTATAATAATTCTAGGCGTGCCTGCGCCAAGCGCCCTTGCTGCGAGTACATACTCTCTTTCGCGTTCTTTATAAGTCGCAGTCCTCATATACCAGGTAATGCCGATCCATCCGTAAAAAATCATAATGCCCAGAAGCGAAAAAAAATTAGGAATCAATATAGAGGAAATTATTATGATTGCATAAAGTGCAGGAATATTGTTCCAGATCTCCACTATCCGCTGAGCAAAAAGATCAAATTTCCCGCCGATATATCCCATAAGACAGCCTGCTGTTACACCAATAAGGTAGTTAAAAAACAAAAGTATCAGTGAAAAGAATATTGAAATTCTGAAACCATAAATAAGCCTTGATGCAACATCCCTTCCGGTTTTATCTGTGCCAAGAAAATGCCGGTCAGAGAATGATGGTGAAAGAGGCGGATACTGTCCCTCTTTTAATTCAGTTTCTAAAGGATTGTACGGTATTGGCGGGAGTATGACAAAGTTATCTCCGGGTTCATTCTCAAACTTTTCCTTTAAATCCCTGTAATCAGTTTCATATTCGTACTTCAGCCCGAGTTTTTCTCCCGGGATAATCGCACCGTATGTCGGGAAATAATACCTGCCGTTATATCTGACAACAAGCGCTCTGCTGTTTACAATAAGTTCAGCGGAAAGAGAGATGATTATTAATACAGTCAGCAGGAGAAAAGAATAATATCCTCTCCTGATCCGCTTGAATCTTTTAATCATTTCAACTGTTTGCGGATTAAATCTGATCATGGCGGCCTATTCGAATTTCACTCTTGGATCAACAAGCGCAACACATATATCCGAAAGAATATTTCCTATCATAAACAGAAGTGAAGATATAACCAGTATACCCATAACAACAGGATAATCTCTTTCGGTTACAGACTCGAGTCCAAGGAGGCCCATCCCGTCAATATTGAATATTTTTTCGATGAGATATGACCCTGTAAGAATGAGTGAAATATTGTTTCCAAAATGTGTCGCCATAGGGATGAGGCTGTTACGGAAGGCATGGTTAAAAATCGCCCCCCTGTAGCTTTCACCTTTAGCGATAGCTGTACGGATATAATCTGATGCCATATTATCAAGAAGAGAGTTCTTCATCATGAATGTCATGACTGCGAAACTCCCGGCCATGTATGAAACAAGCGGCAGAACCGAATGGTAGAGTATATCGAAAATTTTCCCTGTACCGGATAATTCGTGAAAGTTATCTCCGGTAAATCCCCCCAGAGGGAATATATCAAGCCATGACGAGAAAACCATGAGCAGTATTATCGCGATAATATAATTCGGGATAGCGTAACCGATGAAAATCAGTACGGATGTGGAATTATCGATCACAGTTCTATGTTTGACGGCCTTTAAAACTCCAAGAGGGATACAAACGGAATATGTGATAATCATAGCCATAATCCCGTAGAACAATGAAACAGGAAGTTTGCTTTTAATGATTGACCAGACCGGTTCATAATACCTTGTAGATTTCCCCAGATCGAAAACAAGGACATTTTTCAGCCAGTTAAAATAACTCACTATTACAGGTTTGTCAAATCCGTAATACTTTTTTAATTCCTCAAGCTGGGATTCAGACAGCGGAGATGCATTCATCCGGTTGTAGCCTTTACCTATTGATGACTGCTGAGCTTCCGCGACCATTCTTTCGATAGGGCCCCCTGGAACAAATCTGGTTATTACAAAAACCATCAATGTTATCCCGATAAAAGTAGGAATTATTAAGAGTAATCTTCTGATTATATAGGTCGTCATAATATTCAATTTACCGTTTCTAATACGACATAATGTAATTCTTTAAACTTTGTCAAATACAAATAGTTATAGCGGCAAAACGAACCGGTTAACTTGCCCCCTCCGGGGGTGCGGGGGCCGAAAACAATAGTTCTAAAAACTATTCCTTACACTTATACCCGACATTTCGAACTGTTTCTATAATTGAGTTGAAATCGTCACCGATCTTACTTCTAAGCCTTCTTATATGAACATCTACGGTTCTTGTTCCACCGATATACTCCATCCCCCATATTCTGCTTAGAACATCTTTTCTTGAAAAAACAACGCCCCTGTTTTCGAGAAACAATCTCAGAAGTTCAAACTCCTTATAAGTGAGGTCCAGTTTTTCATCGTTCATATAAACCGCGTATTCTTTTGTGTTGATTTTAAGATTTCCTATAGAGATCTCTTCATTATCTTCCGGGGTCCCTGAAAGTATTCTGTTTAACCTTGCTTTAACTTCACCTTTGCGGAACGGATAAAGAATAAAATCATCAAAAAACCATGTCGAGTCAAGTTCAGCGACTGTATTTACTCTCAGGACAAGCAGAACAGGAATATCGAGTATTTTTTTTCTTAAGCGCGAGAGATAAAACTGGGTAGAATCAGAAGACCCCATCTCTTCATAGTCTATGACAAATAAAGAACAGCTCTCCTTTGAAAGCGATTCTATATTCTTATATATAGAAAGCTCAAAATCCGGAATATTTGTTTTTAAATCTTCCGCTATTTCACTGTTTCTTGTTACAAGACCGATATTTAATTTCATAATTTATTTCTTGATCTCATTAAAAATTTTAAGATATTCCGCAGCGACACTTTCGGCATAAAAGTTTTTAACTTTTTTCTTATTGTTTTTTGACATCAGGTTGTACAGGCTGCTGTCCTTGTATATTTTCAGCATGCTTTTTCTGCATGATTCCACATCTCCAACATCAATAAGCAGGGCATTCTCTTTATCTGTCAGGAAGTCAACCTGCCCGCCGTGATTTGTGCATACTATGGGGAGTCCGGTAAACATGGCTTCCATAAAAACAATACCGAATCCTTCATGAAGAGAAGTGAGAATAAACGCATCGGCATTTTTTAAAAAGCTGTATTTTTCTTCATCGGCAATATACCCGGGGAATGTAACTCTTTCTGTTAAATTAAGGCTCGCGGCCATACTCTGAAGAAATTCCATTTCAGGACCGTCACCAACGACAAGAAGTTTAATTTTTTTATTACTTATTCCGGAGAGCGCCTGAAGTATTGTTTCTATTGATTTCCGTTTGACCAGACGGCCGATAGTGATAAAATAGAACGAGTCTTTATCCAGTCCAAGTTTTTCCCTGCTGCTTTTCACTATAACAGGGGGATGAAATGCCAGAGGAATTATCTCTACTTCCTTTACCGGGTTGTAGTATTTAATTGTATTGTCCCTTGTGTTGCTCGACTGGGCTACTATCCGGTCAGCCCTGTTAAGAATAAATTTTACTACCCTGCTGAAAATTTTACTTTTATGAGGAGACATCTTTTTACTCGGATCATAAATGTCGCCTCCATGAAGGGAAAGAACATTTGGTATTCCAAACATCCTGCCTAGAATGTATCCAAGCGGGCCGGATGGTACAGCAAAATGAGTATTTATAACATCATATCTGTTTTTTCTGCAGAGTTTAAATCCTTCTATAAATCCGGTCAGCAGGAATGAGAGCATCGATAAAAATGTAGCAGCATCGCGGGATTTTCTGAAAAAAATCTTTGTTCTGTACACATTGATACCGTTGACATTATTATAAGCCTCTAATCCGGAGAAATTGGAGGTTAAAACATCTACCTGGCCATGTTTTTCCCATTCAAGTGCAAGATCGTAGGATGCAACACCTCCTCCGCCGCCAAGAGGAGGAAATTCATAATTTATTATAAGTACTTTTAGCTTTTTATTGCTTATTTTCATTTTAATATTTTTCCATTTTTATAAATGATTAAATTATACCATATTAAACACATTATATTGAGTAAAGTATTTTTTATATCCCGGTGAGCCTGTCGGCTATTAAACCATAAAACTGGCCCGACCCGGAGTCATAATGCCACCCAAGATGATTACTGCATGAACGGCAGAATGAAATACTCCACAGGTAACCTGAAAACCAGGTGTCATCGCCGGTATAATCCGAAATATTGATTGAACCCGGCGCTTCAGAGAAGCATACCACTCTGAAAAAAATACCAGCCGGATTTTCAAATATGTGAGTATCTGTGTTATCTATTTTTATTTTATCAGCATACAGGGCAATTTTGTAATTACAGTTTCTGCATCTGACCCATTTTTTATCAGATTCTTTTTTTGTATCAACTTCCTCATCAGGCAGTGAGTCTATGATTTCACAGCCGGCTTTTGAAGGTTTTAGATATATTTCCTGTACAGTATCCATGATAGAGCTCTCTAATATAATAAATATATACCAGCATCCTGCAATGTCAAAGTCTTTCTGCTTTAAACGTACTGCTATGAAATCTTAACACAGATGATTAAATTTGAATTCCTTAATAATTACAAAATTTTTTATAATAGAAAATGCTCTATTCACCCCGACGCCGGGGCCGGCGGGAAGAAATAATCGTTTATTCTACACCGGAAAATATATTAAGAAATTATCATATTTTAATTGATAAATAAGAAAGATAATTTTAAGTAATAATTTAAATTATCCGATTCTTATAACAAATGAATATAATACTGCTATAAATGAACTCTATAAAAAGCTATAATAAAATAGGATTAAACTTCAAACGAAGCATGAGGCGGGCGAAAAGCTTTTACCGTAAAAACCGTCTCCATGAAGCGCTTTCTATCCTGACCAGACTCAAACATCACGGGTATGAGGAACCTGAACTGATGTTCCTCACTGCAAAAGTATATGACAGGCTTACATTTCTCACCTCTGAGCCCGAGTATGAACATATGGCAATGGAAACATATGATGAAATAATTAAATATTCAAGCAGTAAAAGATATGTTAAAAAAGCCGTTAAGTTTCAGAACCAGTTTGTCAAAAGAATATACGCTATGGATGAAAACGAATATAAGGCTCAGACTAAAGCCGAAGAACTGAAGAACAAAAAAACCCGGTCACCGAAAGCTTGGTATATATTAGGGGCAAATTTTTCCGTACGAAAAGATCCGCTCTTTGTAATTAATGCCTTCAATAACGCGATCCAGCTTAATGACAAATATATCTCAGCTCTTTACAGGCTTGGCTATATCTACCAGTATAATCTCAACGACAGAATTTCTGCATTAAGTTTATACCTCAAGGTTATAAAAATTCCCCCATATGAGGATACCATCGAATCAGAAACAACCAATATAAAAACAATTCTTGAAGCGTGTACTGAAATCAGTGAGATATATTCATCGGAAGAAAAATATGAAAAAGCCATATCGGTGTTTGATCATGCTTTTAAAATTTATACCGCGTATGGGGATATCTGCACGATCCAGAGTATAAAAAAAATTATCAATAACGCGTATACAGCCTCCAAAGAATTGAATAACGTTTCCGCTTTAAAAAAACACGTCAGGGTAAACTACGGGCATGATCTGGATGCAATACTTAATGAATTGCGAATAATTTAAATGTGCGTCACTCCAAGAAAAGCATCAACTGTTTCAATCTTAAAAGATAATTCCGGCGGGATGGAAGTTCTCCTTATGAGGAGACACCAGGACGACAGATTTCTTCCTGACTATTACGTATTCCCCGGCGGAGCGCTTGATAACCAGGATTATGATTATGAATTTCCCCGAAGTAAGAGAATCCATGAACTGAAAGATTTTAAAGATGACTCAAAAAAATATTACGGATATATTATCTGCGGGATCAGGGAGACATTCGAGGAATCGGGATTTCTTCTTGCTGTTGATGAGAACGGGAATTATCCCTGCATTAACACTAAAGAATCTGTTGAAAAATTTACATTATACCGGAATCTTGTCTTTGAAAAAAAAATATCTCTCCGCGATATGCTGATAAAGGAAAATCTTGCACCTGCTGTTGATAATTTTTTCTACATGAACAGATGGATTACACCTCCGCTCTTTCCGATACGTTATGACGCCAGATTTTTTGCAGTAACCGCACCTTCGGATCAGAAGATTTCCCATGACGGCAATGAGCTTGTGGATTTTCAGTGGATGACACCGGGTGAGGCATTGGAGCAATACCGAAAAAATAAAATAAAACTGGTAATGCCGACAATCAAAACACTTGAGTTTTTAAATAAATTCAGAACTTCAGGCGAAGTAACTGCACATTTTCAGAAGTGAACGGAAATTTCACCGGCGAGATCTTTCTGGAAATATTTTTTAACTTTATCTTTATCTTTATACATGCCGAGCAATATCATCAGCTTGGTAACAGCAGCCTCTGTAGTAATATCATAACCGCTGACAACTCCGATTTTCTTAAGACTGTTTCCCGTACTGTATCTCTCCATCTCGACACTGCCTGAACTGCACTGTGTTACATTAACAATTACAAGGCCGTTTTCTATACCTTCAGCAATAATTTCAATAAATTTACCATCATCCGGCGCATTCCCCGAACCGTAAGTTTCCAGAATGACGGCGCGAAGGCCGGGAATATTTATAACCGCCCGTACTATCTCGGGATGAATTCCCGGGAAGATTTTTAATATTGTAATATTTGTATCAGGAACCAGATTTAATTTTAATTCCTTTCCGGGATTAAATTTTCTTTTTATAACGGAGTGATTGTAGCTGATATGAATTCCCGCCTCGGCAAGAGGAGACAGATTAGGAGATTCAAACGCATTGAAATTTTCCGCGCTTCTTTTTTTAGTACGGTTTCCCCTGTAAAGTTTAAACTCAAAATAGATGCAGACTTCAGGAACTGCCGCTTTACCATTAATTTTTGCTGCCGCAATTTCAATTGATGATATGAGGTTTTCTTTCCCGTCGGTACGAAGCATGTTAATAGGGAGCTGTGAGCCTGTCAGTATTACAGGTTTTGAGAGATTCTCAAGCATGAAGCTTAACGCGGAAGCAGTGAATGCCATGGTATCAGTCCCATGGAGTATCACAAATCCATCATACAGTTTGTAATTTTCTTTGATGATTTCAGCGAGTTTAATCCATGATGCGGGAGTTATGTTTGAGGAATCAACAGGGGTATCAAACTCGACTGATGAAAAGTTGTACCCGAATCTTTTTATTTCCGGGACTTCATCTATAATATTCTGAAAATTGAAAGGGCTGTAGGACCCCGTTAAAGGGTCCTGTATCATTCCTATTGTACCGCCGGTATAAATTATAAGTATTGAAATGGGCTTTTTTTTCATCAGATATCCTGATTATGCGATTCCGAGATAAGCCTTTTTTACATCTTCATTATTAAGCAGCTCCATCCCCGGCCCTTCCATTACGATATTTCCTGTTTCCATTACATATCCGTAATCTGCTATTTCAAGGGCAGCTTTCGCGTTCTGTTCAATAAGAAGAATAGTAACACCAAGCTTGTTTATATTTTTGATTATCTCAAATATGCTTTTTACAATCAATGGGGCAAGCCCGAGAGATGGCTCATCCATCATAAGAAGTTTCGGCCTGGTCATCAGGGCTCTTCCTACAGCGAGCATCTGCTGTTCTCCGCCTGACAGTGTCCCTGCTTTCTGCTTAAGCCTTTCGCCAAGCCTCGGGAACAGGTTAAGAACTTTTTCTCTGTCTTCCGCAATTCCCGCCTTATCTTTTCTGGCATAAGATCCAAGCACAAGGTTTTCATGAATAGTCAGGTTTGAGAATACTTTACGCCCTTCCGGTACCAGGACCAGTCCTTTGCCTACAATATCTTTTGTTTTAACATTTATCAGGTCCTGGTCATTATAAAGAATTGATCCGCTTCCCGGTTTCACCAGTCCGATAGAAGTACGGAGCGTTGTACTTTTACCGGCTCCATTCCCGCCTATAAGCGTAATAATTTTACCATCGGGAACGTTTATATTGATTCCTTTCAGGGCTTTAATCCCGCCGTAATTTACATGCAGATCTTTAATTTTCAGCATTTAATTAACCCCCAGATATGCTTCTATGACTTTAGGATTATTCTGGATTTCATACGGATTGCCTTCAGCGATTGTAACTCCATAATCCAGAACATATATCCTTTCGCATACTCCCATTACAACCTGCATAGTGTGTTCAATAAGAAAAATTGTTAGATCAAATTTTTCTCTTATTTCGTGTATGAAACTCATAAGCTCAATTGATTCCTGAGGATTCATACCTGCGGCAGGTTCATCGAGAAGAAGCAGCTTGGGATCGGTAGCCAGAGCCCGGGCTATTTCCAGCCTTCTCTGCTTTCCGTAAGGAAGAGAATATGCTTTTTCATTTATACAGTCATCAAGCCCGATATCCTTTAAGAGGTTCATCGATTTTTCAATCATATGAGTTTCCTCTCTTCTATACCTTGGGGAACGAAGAACAGACATTGTCAGAGGCGATTTTACCCTGAGGTGATTACCAACAAGCACATTTTCAAGAACAGTCATCTCTTTAAAAAGTTTTATATTCTGAAAGGTACGGGCAATCCCGAGCCTTGTTATTTCATACGGCTTCAGGGCTGTAATATCTTCATTATTAAAATATATTGATCCTTCAGTCGGCGTATACTGGCTTGTAATCATATTAAAAGCAGTTGTTTTACCGGCACCGTTCGGCCCGATAAGCCCTACTATCTCGTTGTGTTTAATTTCAAGATTTAAGTTTGAAACCGCAACAAGTCCTCCGAATTGCATTGTTATATTATCAGTACGAAGAATATACATATTATTCACCCTCAACATTGTTCTTTTTTAACCTGCCCGGTTTAAAAAGAAAATCCCAGGAAAACTCCCTGTTCCCCATAATTCCCTTCTGGAAAAACAGAATCACAACCATAAGCATGATTGAAAAAATTACCATTCTGAGTCCGGGAATTCCGTCTGTTTTAAATAATATTAAATCCATAGGGCCGTCGAGGAATCTTAGATACTCCATAAGTATGGTGATCACTATAGCGGAAATAACAGTACCGGTTATACTTCCCATGCCGCCCAGAACAACAATAAGAAGTATATTGAAAGCCAGAAGAAACCTGAACATTAAAGGGTCGATTGTCCCCATGAGGTTACCAAGAAGGCCGCCGCCAACTCCAGCCATGAATGACCCGATTGTAAACGAGAGCATCTTATGCCTGAAAAGGTTAATTCCCATTGCTTCCGCAGCAACTTCATCTTCACGGATTGCCTTGAAGGCTCTTCCATAGCTTCCTCTAAAAAGATATATCATAAATAATATTGAAATAAACGCGATACCCCAGGTCCACCACATATTGGTGTACGGAGGAAGTCCTTTAAGTCCGAGCGGCCCGTTCGTTACACTCTGCATATTGGTAAAAAATATCCGTATAATCTCCGCGAAACCGAGTGTCGCAATCGCCAGGTAATCATCTTTCAATTTTAAAGCCGGCGCCCCTATGAGAAAGCCGGTAACCGCCGCTACGAGCCCGCCCATCATAAGTGCAGGGAAAAAACTCCATTCCACGTTGGCAAGCCAGGGGACTATAGGTTCAAGAAAAAAATTCATCTGTTTCTGCGCGGGCGACATGGTTAGAAGCGCGGTAGTATATGCGCCGACTGCCATAAATCCGGCGTGGCCCAGTGAAAACAAACCTGTAAATCCATATATAAGATTAAGGCTTAAAGCAAGTGTTATATAGATACCGCAAAGATTTATAATTCTCATCATGTATGAATCCAGTATGGAATCAAATAGTATAAGCAGGCCTATTGATATTGCGATAGCTGTAATTGTAAGAAATCTTCTAATAAATTTTTGTCTTTCCATCTTAAACCTTCTCGGCGAGGTTTTCGCCCATTAAACCGGTCGGTTTAACGAGGAGAATAATAATAAGCAGAATAAAAGCAAATGCATCCCTGTAACCTGTCAAATCCGGAAGAAAAGCTACGGTCATGATCTCAAGAATTCCGATTAGAAGCCCTCCGAGAACCGCACCTGTTATATTGCCGATCCCTCCGACTACAGCTGCTATAAAACATTTCAGTCCCGGCATAACCCCCATAAGCGGATAAAGCTGGGGATACTTCATTCCCCACATTATTCCCCCCACCGCAGCAAGAAGAGAACCAAGTCCGAAAGTGTAAGCTATAACTTTGTCAACATCAATAGCCATCAGCCTTGCAGTTTCATGGTCTCTGGAGAGGGCTCGCATTGCCATACCTGTTTTAGTTTTATTGATCATGTACATAAGCCCCACAAGGAATACAAATGCGATGACCGGTATGAAGAAATTAACACTTACAATATAAATTTTGCCGATTGTTACAACAGTACCAAAAAGTTCCGGAATAGGAAATGCTTTCTGAATCCCTCCGAAAATAACGACTCCAAGACTTTCTATTAAAAATGATACACCAATTGCAGATATAAGAACTGATACTTTCGGGGAATCGCGTAGAGGCCTGTAGGCAACTTTTTCGATGAACATTCCGAGCATTGCAGTCAAGCCTATTGCCACTATAAATCCGACCCACCATGGCATCAGAAACGTAGTCAATGCATAAAAAGCGAAATATCCTCCCAGCATAAAGATATCGCCGTGAGCAAAATTGATCAGTCTCAGGATTCCGTAAACCATGGTATAACCTATTGCTATTAGAGCATAAAGGCTTCCAAGGGAGACTGCATTCGACAGATGTTGCAGAAATATTTCAAACGTCATGAGAAACTCCAGAGGTACTAGAATGAAAAATACAAACTTTTGCAAAATTCTCCATTGAGGCGTGTATCTGTCAAGAATATTATTTTTGATTACTTATTACAGAAAAGTTAAATATGCGGTCATTAAAGTAGTTTTATATATTTTCATATGTAAAACCTGAATCCGGTTATTTACTTTTCCGGCCGCGTAAAATGCGATTGACTTTCATCAGCCGGCCATTGAGCTTGTCTTCCGCCTGTACCTGTTTTTGTGCAATTTAAGAAAAAATCCTTTGCGTCAGTGATGAATGGAGAACTTATGAAAAAAACCGCTTTTTTAATTATATCAGTAATGCTGTTTTCCCTCCCTGTTTTCAGCCAGGAAAAAATGAGTATAGTGGAACAGCAGAAACTGCGGGACAAGAAAAATATTGATGTCCTAAAACTCAAAGTCGAGCAGATGCAAAAAGAGATCATATTAAAAAACAGGAAATATCAGGTCGGTATTACGAGCGTTGCCAAATATAAAATCAGTGAAGTTACCGGGAACATAGTCCCGGCTGATTTTGAAAAGACAATGAAGGTACAGGGATTTATTTCCAATAAACGTTTTCAGGGATATCTTAAACGGCTGGAAGCTGCAAAAAAGAAATATGCCGGACGTATTGATAATGATGATCTGGGGAAAAAAGAAGATAGTAACACAAAGCCCATAGAGATAAATGATCAGAATACAGATATAAATAAAAAAGACGATCTTATAGCAGACAAGAAAAATGGTAATGAATCCGGTGATACTGCGATTGATGATAATGCCAGAAAAGATGACAATAGCGATAAAGGTGCTCCTGAAAATGACGGTCTGAGTAAAGATGAAACGAATGACAAAACGGCTGATAAAAAAGACAGTACAGAACCCGCCGATAAGAAAACTATTGATGACACAGCCAAAAATGATGAACTCCGTGATAAAGACCTTCCAGAAAAAGATGATCTTATACCTGATAAGAAAGATGGTAATGAATCCGGTGATACTGCACTTGATGATAATGCCAGAAAAGATGACAATAGCGATAAGCCGGCAGGCCCGGACCCCAAGGCACGGGCCTTTTCATGGACTGACCGCAATATTGTCACCCCGATAAAATCGCAGGAGCAATGCGGCAGCTGCTGGGCTTTTACCGCTGCCGCTGTGATGGAAGCGTCAATTAATATGAATTATAATGAAATACATGATATTTCGGAGCAGAGCATTATAGAATGTGCCGGAGCAGGCGACTGTAAAGGAGGCAACTCCGGGTGGGCATTTGATTATTTCCAGAATGAGGGACCGGTCAGCGAAGAGGTTTCGCCTTATGCAGCAAGAAATGGAACCTGCGGCCAGAACCGGAAAGAAAAATTCCGTATTGCCGCGTGGGCATATATTCCCCGAAACGGCCCGGGGGAAACATATACAGTCGAGGATATAAAAGCAGCACTATGCAAATACGGGCCTCTGGCATCCGCAGTCACAGTCACAGAACATTTCATGTACTACACCGGCGGAATTTTTGACGAGTTTTCATCACAGAAAAACATCAACCATGCCATTACAATTGTAGGATGGGATGACGATAAAGAAGCATTTCTAATCAAAAATTCGTGGGGAGAAGGCTGGGGAGAAAAGGGATACATGTGGATAAAATACGGCTGCAACAATATTGGATTCGGCACATCATGGGCTGTCGTGGAAAAAATCGATTGAGACAAAGAACCAGGTAATATCCCGGAATCACCGATGCTGAGCCGCCATTGACATTTCATTCCGGTTTTGCACTTTCCGATCCTGCAAATACCGGCGGCCGTAGGAATATCTTCGAAAATCTCATATTGCCAATCACTGAACTTACACTTTTGTCATGCCGGTAGTTTCTTCGAAAAACCGGCATGACAAAAGTGCAAATATTTAAGAATGCATATATAGCTTACTAACTTGAATGAAAAACACCTGACCCAGGTAAATTGAATCAGCTTATATCTTTCTTCATGGCGTCAAATTCCTCTTTTGTAATCTCACCCTTCGCGTAACGGCTTTTTAATATATCCAGAGGGCCTTGTGCATTGCCGGCCATCTGTCCATTGTTTCTAAAATATTTAATACCAAAAAACAACAAAACTCCAAGCAGAATTAAAGTAACTATTCCCATTATAATACCTCCTCCGTAAAATCCTCCCCAAAAGTGCGGCCCCATGTGTCCAAATTGACCATCGTAGCCGCATCCGCCGCCGCCCCTGGCAAAGAGAGCTGCCGGCAATGTTAAAAATAATATGCTTAACGCTGATATTTTACCTTTCATACAAATCCTCCAGACCTTTTAAAAACCGGAAATAACCATAACTGTTTCCTGTTTTATTATTAGACCCGGAGTTCAGGTATAAGGTTCCATATTTTAAAATTATTTAAAAAAATATGATAGATAAATATTATCTGAAAATTTATTCCGGGACAACTTTACAGCATTTAAAATTATTATATATTGACCGGAGTTTTTCACCAGACTGCCAGGTCAAAGTAATGAGGAACCGGAGTGTCGCGGTCATTTACTATGAGGATAATAAAAAAACGGGCTGCCCTTCCGGACAGCCCGTTTTATATTCATTATTAAAATTAATAATTATGGTTTAACAGTTGTCAGATATTTAAATTTACCATCTTTAACAACTTTTATAACTGCATCTTTAACAGCGTCACCATTTTCATCAAGTGTGATCATACCAGCTGAACCTTCGAAGTCTTTAGTTTTAGCAATTTCGTTTTTGATTTTCTCAGGATCAATTGAGTTAGCTTTTTCAATAGCTGCTCTGATTACGAGATATGCATCAAATCCGAGAGCTGTAACTGCTGCAGGCTCTTCTTTGTATTTTTCTCTGTAGGCTTTGAGGAATTTTTCAGACATTTTTGTAATTGGAATTTCTGAAGTAAAGAAAGTAGAGAATGTAGCTCCTTCAACTGCTTTTTTTCCAACTTCGAGGAATGGGCCTGTTTCCCATGTATCTCCACCGAGGAATGGAATCTTGATTCCCTGATCTCTTGCCTGCTTGATTATAAGAGCTGACTCGGTATAGTTACCTGGAGCAAAAATTACATCAGGTTTCAACTGAGCTATAGCTGTAAGCTGAGCAGTGAAATCATTATCACCTGTATTATAGCTGAAAGGTTTTGCAAGGACTGCTTTGTCATTTTTTGTGAGCTGTGTAAATGAATCTATGAAAAATTTAGCAAGTCCCACAGAATAATCGTTAGATATCTCCTGAATAACACATGCTGTTTTAGCCTTAACTTTAGTAGCCGCATAGTTAGCCATAACTTTTCCCTGGAAAGGATCAAGGAAACATACTCTGAAATACCAGTCATTACCTTTAGTTACAAGCGGATTTGTTGCTGAACATGCTACAACAGGAACTTTACCTTTTGTAACCTGGCCGGCAGCCATAGAGAGTGAACTTCCCCAGCTTCCAATAATTGCAGCAACCTGATCTTTGTTCACAAGTCTTTCTGCAGCGTTAGCTGATTCAACTTTGTCGCTCTTGTTATCAACAATAACGAGTTCGATTTTCTTTCCCAGTACATCAGGGAACATTTCGTTTGCAAGCTTCATACCGCGGACTTCAAGTTCTCCGCCGCTTGCATTCGCACCTGTAAGAGGCTCAAAAACACCGACTTTAATAACACTTACTTCAGAAAGCTCTGGAGCTTTCTTTTTGCAGCCTGTTACCATTACAGCGAAAACAAGAAATGCTGTAAGTAAAAGAATTAACTTTTTCATGCAAAACTCCTTACATTTTTTTTAAGTATATATTACAGCAGTACTTCCCGTACTGTTATAATCAAGCTGACCTGGATTTTTCCATATGAAATTAACATACAACAGGGATTTAATCCATAAAAATCATTTCGATTTTACAAGAAATTCTATAAAAGCCAGGTAAAAGTTTGATTTCTCAGACGCGACAAATTCAGGTAGAATAGCGTCTTATTTAAAGATTTATCGAAATGCCGGTTTAAATTTAAAAAATACATTAATTTCACAAATTGACTCTATTGTTTACACTCACTTTTATATAAAACTTTCATACTATTAAAGTCAATTCAAAATTAGAAAGTTTTAAAAAAAGAATTTAGCACTTTAATGTGCAGTTTCATCATTAATAACAGTATCAGAAACACCTGCGGCCTTACTGCTGCCGGACTGACTCTTATAAAAAATGTTTATACTCATGCAATATAACGATTCAATCCCCCGGATTATTAAAACTTTGTACAGTATATCCGCACCTGATTATCTGCATATGCGGAAAATAATCGCATTAATATAATTTTTTTATTGTGAATAGAATTGACTTTGAAAATAGTGACATATATTTTTGCACGATCCCACGAATGGAAGAAACGGTTTAAATGAAACATAAATTCAGATACAAACAAAGCAACGAAAACAACAAAGAAAACAACGAATACGAAGAGAGTATTATGACAGAAAACACAAGTCTCAGAGACAGTTTTATCTATAACATAGCCATGTTTTTATTTTCATTCTCTATAATGGCTCTTGAAACAATATTCATGCACCAGCTGCTGATAGTAACCAATTATATTACTGCGACTTTTGTAATTTCCATTGCAATGATAGGTATAGCCGCCGGCGGTTTTTTAAGCTTCTATCTTTCAAGGATCAGAGGTTATGCGGTAATGCTGATAGCATCACTGCTTTTTATGGTATCGATTCCTCTTTCATATTACAATATAGTCCGCATAGGGGAATACAGTTATCCATATTTTCTTGTTCTTCCGTTTTTATTCGGAGCAATTATTGTGTCTCTTCTTTTCTCAAGGGGAAATTCAAACAAGATATACTTTACAAATCTTGTAGCATCAGCGGCCGGTGTAATATTTCCTATAATCAGTGTAAGTACTTTTAAATCTGAAAACTCGCTTATACTATTAATGTTTATACCTGCAATATTTATTCTGACATTAACAGTTGCATTCAGAAATATCTTCTTAAAATTACTGGCAGCTGCAATATCAATACCGCTTATATTCGGTGTATGGTTTGTTTTTAATGAGAACATGAAACTTCCCGCAGAATTTACTAAAACTGAATTCGAACAGAAAATCATACCTTCCATTAAAAGTAAATTTGATAAAGACTTTATGTTGTCAAAATTCACATTATCCGGTGATAAATATGTAATCGGTACAACATACTACGAAAAGATGAGAGCAAAATATATACTGAACGATATCGGATATTCCCGAATCATTGATCCGCAAAAGCTCGATTTCCTCAAGAAATACGGTTTTGTTGACTGCGGCTTAAGTAATGCGATTGACCTGAACTACAACATAAAGCCTGACGAAAAGAACAAAATCGACGGCAGAAAAACATGGGCCAGCCATATGAAATTTGCCAACTGGAAACTTGTTTATTCAGGTGATGACCTGATGGGCAAGATAGATCTCTTTGCGGTAGACAATAACAACATATTCTTTTGTACAAACGGAATCCCGCTTGATACGGTAGATAAAGGGAACGGCACAATATATGATCCGCGTGTTCCGCAGATCGATAATCCTAAAATATTCATAATAGGCCTTTCATATGACGGTATAGTAAAATCCGCGAAAAGGCAGGAAGGCGCCAGGGTGAGCGGTGTTGAGTTCTCTCCTATAATTATGGATATAATGATGGAGAATAACAAGGAAGGCTACTTCTCCGTATTCGGCAACTATCCGTACAAAGGCCTTGATGCTTATCATGCAGAGGGAAGATATTTTCTCTCAAGCAACAATGAAACATACGACATGATAACACTGATGAATCTTCATTATGAGTATCCGTCTATAGCGACTCTTGCTCCCGAATACCTGCATACAGTGGAAGCAACAAAGATGATGCTTAACAAACTGTCAGACAAAGGTATGGTTGTCTATGAGGAGATTATCGAAACCAAGAGAGCAAGACTGTCATTCTATAAATTTCTGAACACACTGAAACAGTCCATGAAAGAAATGGGAATTAAAAATCCAGATGAGAATATTATCATATATGCATGGGATTTCTGGGGAACATCAAAACAATTCCAGACTATCCTTATTAAAAAATCACCATTCACAGATAAGGAACTCTCCAGATTCGCGGCATATCATAGTGTAATAGCTCCGAAGTACGGGTCTGTGATATTCCTTCACCCGAGAATGAAGACAGGCCATCCATTTGAAACATATTTCAGAGCCGAACCTGCGATCTACTATATAAAGGATTATCCCGATGGCCTTTCGAAGAAGGAGTATGAATCAGATATTCTTGCAAATATTGAAAAACCTGAAGATAAAAAGTTCTTTGAAGAAAAATATAAATACAGTACAACTTACAGCAAATATTATCTTCAGAAGAAGAGCATGACAGATACTGATAATAAGAGACTGGAAGCGATACTTAACAAGGTAAACTTTCCGTACGAGCTTGACCTTTCTCCGGTAACAGATAACAATCCCTACCCTTTCAATATCTATAAGAATAAAAAAGAAGTACGCGACTTCCTCAATATAATTTTAAAGATAGCAGGAGTGATGCTTATACCGGTACTTCTTCTTGCTGTATTCAAATACGGTTCCCAGAGATTCAGATTACTTGGCCACACAGTATTCTTCGGGCTCCTCGGCCTTGGATTTATGCTGATTGAAATTGTACTGATGCAGAAATACCAGAATTTTATCGGCTCACCGATTTATTCAACAATAGTTATATTCGGAGGGCTGCTCTTCTTCAGCGGACTTGGAAGTTTCTTCAGCAGAAATTTCGGCAAGAAAATTCTTGTCGCATGCATATGCGTTATACCTCTTCTGATACTTTTCCAGGCGTTCTTTATCGGAGATATATTCCAGATGTTTGCAAAGTTCAGTTTTCATTCTAAACTTTTTATCGCTTCAGGACTTATATTCCCTCTTGCCTTCCTGATGGGTATGCCCTTCCCTCACGCGATGGAGCAGGTCAAACAGGACGTTTCAAACGAATACGCCACACTGATGTTCGGAGTAAATGGAGTGCTTGCGACAGTGGGTGCATCTCTCTCCATCTTCCTGAATGTGTCATATGGTATGAACTATACGCTTATGATCGGATTCGCCACTTATGTTGCGGCAATCCTTCTTTTTATAGTGATTAAAAAAGCCGCTTAATGAATACAAAATTTATAAGGCTGCTGATAATATTTATATTCCTAACCGCCCTGAGCACAAAATGCTTCAGCGGCGGCCAGGGCCTCAAAATTTATGCTCTGAGATATGGAAAATCAACGTTCCAGAACAGGTTTGTTTTCTATGGAGATAAATCAGGAGGAACAGTTCCGTTCAGCTGGATGTTTTATTACATTGAGTATGGCGATAAAAAGATTCTCATTGATACGGGATTTAATGATTCAAAGATGTCTAAAATGTTCGGTATAACAGATTTTAAAGATCCTGTCGCAATTCTTGATGAAAAAGGGATCAAGGCTGACCGGATTACTGACGTAATAATTACTCATTCACATTTTGACCATATTGGTAACGCTCACCGCTTTAAAAATGCCAGGTTTATAATCAATAAAGATGAACTTGCGGAGCTGAATAAAGGTAAAAGCCTCGGTGATGTCAAAAATTTTTTAAACAGCAGCTCTAAAGTTACCGTGTTTGATGAAAGTACAGTGCTTTACGATATGTTCACAATAAAAAAAGTCGGAGGGCACACAAAAGGTTCTTCGGTTGTTTTCTTCAATTACAATAATGAAGAGTATTGTTTTACCGGTGATGAAGTATATCTCAGAGATAATATTACAAGGAATACCGGAAACGGTTCGGTTGTAAATCATAGTAATAATATAGGTTTTATTGATCTCATCAGGAAGGGTAATTACAAACTTTTTATATTTCATGACAATAAATATGCAGAAATGAAAGAGAGATTTATTAAAGTTTTCCCTGCTGATTAAGATTGACTTGACAACTTTCCTGTTTGAAAATAAATAGATTATAATGCGCCTGTAGCTCAGTGGATAGAGCGTCGGACTTCGAATCCGTGCGTCGGAGGTTCGACTCCTCCTAGGCGCGAAGAAAAGCCCTGATTATATCAGGGCTTTCTTATTTACAATAATTCTCATTTATTAAAATTAAAATATAATATCAGATAAAAAATTATTTATTTATAGGTGAGAAATACTCAATAATTAGTAACACCCATTAACTATCTATTCACTAATAGATTATTCATAGACTCCGAATCATTATTAATAATTCCAAGTAAGTCTATATCTCTTGTAGGTCTTGCTGTCATCGCCGGAACATCCCGCAGTACAAACATCAATGCAACTTTGAGAATAAATTTATCTGAATATCTGCTCATTGAAAGTCTATATAGAAATCTCTCCATAGCATAAAATTGCAGGAGCTCATTAAATGGATGGTCTGTGTCTTTTGCCTTGTTCAGTAATCTCTGGTGAACTGATTTACTGAGACTGCTATCACTCATATATGAGCCTCAATATATGGACGTATTATCTTGCTCACACGGCAGATTTCAGCATAATGCATAAGTTTATCCAGATCTTATACCCTAACGTACCAGATCGTTCATCCCTTTTATGAAAAGGTGAATGAATATTTCCATGATATGCATTTTATATGTAGCTATGTCAGATTCATTGAACTGTTTAAACCGGGAATCTTTCAAAGTTTTTAGCATCCGGAGTAACATCTCTCGTGTGTCCGGAACATTTTCTATTTCATCTTTTTTCTCACGATGAATTTCAGGAAGAATCTCTATAAGAAGCCCACTGTCGGCCTGGATCACACCGACGTAATTTCTTGCCTGTAGGCATCTCCCTATACCTTTTTTATTCGTGAGTGAAAAGAACTCGCGCCCTTCACTCTCCACATCTTCGGAATTACGGAAAACAAAATCTTCGAGATTATCATAGTCCTATTTTTTTATATAGAGTATTTTAGCTGATTTATGCTCGATCTCTAACGGAGCTATGATTCCGTATTCCAGTATTGTATGCTGACGATTCTTCGGATGCATATTCAAATTGTATTCCCCGTGATATATGATTCTTATTACCTAATTAACAGGGTATTACCTATAAACCATAATATCATGATCTCAAGTTACATCTAATCATATTGGATACCATGGAAGAGCTATTTGACTTTCCCTGATTTTTCCCCAGATTCAATCTTCTTCAATTTTTGCTCAGCTTCAATGAAATCTTTCTCTGCCCGGCTTGGAGCTTCCAGTTGACTTTTACGGAAAGCATGGTACTCCTTTAATGCTTTCTTCAATGCCTGATCATGAGAAATATTCCCTGCATGACTGAGCAATTCCCGCCCCGACATTTTCAAAAAATCATCCAGTTTCAAAATCCAGTCCTTCATATACATGGGCTTACGGTTTAAGGCCTGAAGTTCTGCAAATTCAAGATAAGCTGTTACTATCCGGTTCAGGATATTAAGCTCCTCATCGTTGAGATAATTTTTTGCAACTGAAATTTCATTTTTTCGAATAACCGGGCCAATCCAGTTAGTCATCCCCATATTGGATTTTTCGCCATCCGCGCGGTTATAAATTACTTCTGCCGCTGTATGACCATGAGCAGCCCAGTGCATTTTGTTCTGAATGGTGGCGAAAAACAGTTTTGATTCCTCCGAATCAGGTGAGTAGTCAATACTTGTAGCATATATATCCAGAACCTTACGCCAGAAAATCTTTTCTGAGGAACGGATATCACGGATACGAGCGAGCAATTCGTCAAAATAGTTCCCACCTCCGGCAGACTTAAGACGGTCGTCATCCATAGCAAAGCCTTTGATGATATATTCTCTTAACCGTTCAGTAGCCCATATCCGGAACTGAGTTCCACGAATGGTGTTTACCCGGTAACCAACTGAGATTATTGCATCAAGAGAATAGTATTCAAGATCCCGGGAAACATCCCGCCCCCCTTCATTTTGAACTGTTGCAAAAAATGCAACTGTTCCCTCTTTTGATAGCTCTCCGGATTCAAATATATTCTTAAGATGCCGGCTTATACCTGACTTATTCACCTGGAATAATTCAGCCATCTGATTAATTGTGAGCCATACCGTTTCATCCTGCATACGGGTTTCAACACGAATTCGACCATCCTGTGATTCATATAATAAAAACTCGCTTTTTATCGGCAGATTATTTTTACTTGGCATTGACAAACTCCGGCATTACTTAGATTTATTTTTATAGTTTATTTCATCTATGTTCATCTATTCTACTACCTCATACACCTTGTGATTAAGGCTTCTATGAAATTATTAACCTGGCCCGATCCACTTATCAATTTTAGCATTTCCGGTTAATTCAATTTTATAACCGATATTTTTATATGCTGATATCCTCTTCTTAAACATGGAAACAGTAAGACCTATATTTGAATCACAATAATCATAGATTATAACTTCATTTTTACCTGAAGATGGTCTATTTTTTCTTCCGGAGTTTCGGGGATTTTGGATAATATGGGTGTACCCTTGA
>DAONFJ010000014.1:0-59154 GCA_035403545.1 Spirochaetota bacterium | reverse complement strand
TCTTTATATAAGGGAAAAGTTCGCCACATTCTTCATAGTATTCACATTCATCCATTATTCTTCTTGCTACAGTAAAATACTTATAAAGTTTCTCTTCACCTGATCTCTTGGACCACTGTTTTTTCAGACATTTCACTCTTAAAACATACCTGTCAGGCTCAGATTCATACTGCCTGATTACTATACACTGCATACAATTTGAGCAGAAAATTTTCTCTTTGGACATTAAAATACTCCTTGGAAGTTCAGTAAATTATACGACATAATACATTAGTTACGGGAATTTGTAGTAATTGTTTCAAATAAGACAACAATACTCAACTAGAAAATATATAAATAAACAGTCAAGAAAAAAAAATTTACTTATAAAACAAGGAAAATAACAACTCAAAAAACAATGAAAATTCTGGTCTTTTCCGGGCAAAGCGGCTGGAATATATTTTACTGCCAGTTATTGAACAATTACAAAGGAAAAAAGCTCCCGGTGACAGGAGCTTTTTTCATATATTAAGTAATTTTAAAAATTTTTATCTCTTGAGTGATATTATTTCCTGAAGCATTTGATCCGCAGTTGTTATTGTTCTTGAATTTGCCTGGAATCCTCTTTGAGTTACAATCATATCTGTAAATTGATCAGATAAATCCACATTTGACATTTCAAGTGTTCCTGCTACCATTTTACCTCTTCCTGCTTCAGCTGCAGCTCCGATGTTGGCCATTCCTGAGTTATTTGAAACTTCAAAAAGATTCTCGCCGGATGCCAGCAGACCCTGAGGATTTGTAAATACGGCCATTGCCATCTGCCCTATACTCTGCTTAGTTCCATTAGAATAAACACCTGTGATCAATCCCGAATTATCAATACTGAACGATTCCATGTATCCCATTGAAAATCCGTCCTGTTCAACAGCCTTTGTTGTAGATGCTGAAGCAAACTGGGTAATACCTGATAGAACACCTGCCTGACCGAGGTTAAGCGCAATGTTTCGAACCTGAGGATCTCCTGCTACTCTGTAATTAGCGTTTACTGTAAGATTTCCCTGATTAAGTTCATCCGGACTTGACCCGTCACCAACAGATATCAGTTTGCCATCAGGTGAAAAACGAAGATTTATTCGGCTTGATGGATTTGACTGGTTATTCTGCGCTGCTCCCGCAGGCACATCAAGCGTTACAGGACTGTTTGCACCGGTTATTGCAGCTGATGCTGTCCACTGGTTAAATCCGGTCTTCCAGAATGTCATGGTGAGCCTGTGAGTCTCTCCAAGGTTGTCATATGTATCAATACTTGTAGTAACAGCAGCAGATGCTCTCATCCTGGCATTTGCTTCAGGAGGAATTATATTACTTCTTGCATCAAGATTACACTTATATCTTATATTGTTTGTTTCTTTAGCGTCAATTTTACTGTAAACCGGAACAATAACATCTTCAGTCGCTCCATTAGCTCTTACAATTTTCTGTCCATTAGAATCAGTCGTTGCCATCCAGCCCTGCACTTTCAACCCGTTTGACGGATTCACCAATGATCCATCCTTATCTATTCCAAAAGTACCTGACCTTGTATAGAATTTTTTATCACCATCAGCAACTACAAAAAATCCATCTCCAGATATGGCTACATCTGTCTGATTCCCTGTAGTCTGAAGACTCCCCTGTGTAAAAATTCTGTCAATTGAAGCAACAGTCATCCCAAGTCCAACCTGTTTAGGATTTATTCCCCCTCTATTCTCTTCCGGTTTGGCAGCTCCTGACATTGTCTGTGAAAGCATGTCCTGAAATGTAACCCTTTGTGTCTTATATCCGTATGTGTTAACATTTGATATATTATGACCAACAACATCCATCCTGGTCTGATGATTTTTTAAACCTGAAACTCCGGAAAAGAGTGAACGCATCATATCAGATAACTCCTGTTTTATATATTAACTATTATCGTCAGCCTGTGAACTTTTAATAACACCGGTTTTAATTAATCTTTTCTTTTATATTTGAATTTTCTTTTACATTCAAATTCAGATTCTCTTTCACATTTTCTCTTATAACTTCACGTACATTAACGGAATGAATATTCTTCATTGTAACTTCCTCATTCCCTACTTTAAGCATAAGCTCTTCGCCTTTATAGAAAATGGAATTAACAGTTCCTTTTACCGCTTTCTTCTGAACTGGATCATATGCTTCTATATCTTTTCCAAGAATTCCATATGCCTCTGCGGATTTTGAACTGCTTACCAGATTCTTCATCTCTTTGTTTAAATTAGACATCTGTTCCAGACTTGAGAACTGTGCCATCTGTGCGATAAATTCCTTATCCTCCATAGGCTTGGTCGGATCCTGGTGCCGTAATTCTGTAACAAGAAGTTTAAGAAATGAATCTTTTCCAAGTCCTGTCTTCTCGCCAGGCTCTCCTGTTTTATTTTTTTTGTTACTTTCATTAGCCTGCAGCGCAGTATTGGCTTTTTCAAATGCTGACATCTCATAAACCTGCATAAATGGCTCCTATATTACCATATTGATATGACCGTTATGCGCTGCAGCAGCTGAATTGTACTGTTCTGCAGCAGCTATAACTTCTTTATCTGAATTCAGTAAAGATAATGATTTAAAACTCTCATCATCTTTCTGTTTTAAATATTTTTCCCGCTGATCATTTACATTTACACTGAACTCTCCAACCGCGATACCGGCTTCTTCAAGCTGATATTTAAGATCATTCAGACTGCTTAAAAGCATACTCTTTACATCTTCATTATCGACAAGAAACTTCCCGGTGATTACACCATTTTCCATAATAAGGTTAACATTTACATTTCCAAGTTCCTGAGGATTTAGTCTTACAGTAAAAGTTCCATTGCGGCTGTCGCGGACTGTTACTTTAGCTTTATCTATAATTTCCTGAAGGTTCTCTTTGAAATCAGACATTTTCTGTATATGTTCCATTTTCTCCAGGCCGGATTTGGCTGAAAATTCAATTTTACCGCCATTATAGCTGAAATTATCTTTTCCTGAATTCTTTTCCTTTGATCCATTTTTTTCGAAAGACGAATCATCGGCTGTTTCTGTTTTTTTCAGCGGCTGCTGATCCATTAATATTACAGGTTTCTTGTCGTTCTTTACATCATCGTTTAAAACAACCTTTGCTTCATGTTTTACTATCTCTTTTGCTTTATTTTTTTTAATGCTGTCTATGATATTTGAAGCAAGTTCTTTGAGCTCCTTATCATTAAGCATCTGAGATTTACTGACGGGTTTTCTGGAGTCTATATTTTTGAAAAGTTCCTTACTGACTGTATCCTTAAGCTCTTTTGTTATTAAGTTTAATAATTCCGGAATACCTTTCTGGTTTTTATCCGCGTCATTTTTTTTAAAGGATGATGTTAAAGTTGTATTATTTTTTTCCTGTTTAGGTTTAAGATTACTGAATAATTTCTGCAGACTCTCCTCTTCAGCCTTTTTATTACCGCTGAATGCTGCCTTGATTATTTCCATGAGATTTTTAATATTGCTCTCATCATGGAGTTTATTTATTATCCCGATTTCATCTTCAGAATCTTTTTTACCATTTTTTTTACTCTTATCTTCTCTAACAGGAGTATTACTATTCTTCTTAGTATCTTCAGTCTTTAATTCCTGTTTTACTGTATCTCCGTCTGTTTTTTCCCGGGAATTATTTTTATTCCCCTCCAGATTCGATTCACGTTCATTTCTTCCTGCTGCAACCGGATTTTTTGATACTGTATTCAACTGTTCAGTTTTAACCGGTTCATTTTTTTCAACATTTTTCTGAGGTTCTGCGACCTGGTAGGGCTTATTATCAACGCGATTATTTATATCATCATAGCCTCTCTTTTCCATAACCATAGAAAAGAAATCATTTCCCGGATTTTTTGACTGAAGATCAGAAGTCTCTCTCTCCGGATTTTTCAGAAGATTTATAATGCTGTTTTGATTAACTTTTACAGGATCAAACATCAATTACCTCTTTAAGTATCTGGCTGCCTGCCCAAAACCGGCTGCGGAAATAACTTCCGTTTGACGGTTGTTACTTATTTGAGCTTCTTAATGTTTATTATCGTGAAAAAGTGATTTTTACTGAATTGAATTTAAAAAAAAATGAAGACTCTTTGTTTTGTATAGAAGAGTTTTTATTGAGAGATTTGTACAAAATGAGCGGAATCTCAGTATGAGGATCTGCTCATTTTGATATTATTAAGTATTCCAATACCCATCATAATCATAAACAGGTTTGAACCTCCGTAAGAAAAAAATGAGAGCGGCAGACCTGTAACAGGCATAATTCCTATTACCATACCGATATTAATCAATATGTGATAAAACAATATAGAGATAATTCCTATAGCCAGCATCGCACCGAATTTATCCCTGGTTTCCATTGCTATCTGAATTCCCCTGTAAATGATCACACCAAGAATAAGAAGAAGAAAAATCGCTCCGATAAAACCAAGTTCTTCTGCAACTACGGCAAAAACAAAATCTGAAGTTTTTTCTGGAAGAAAACCTAATTGTGTCTGTGTGCCCTGGAGAAATCCTTTCCCGAAAAATCCGCCTGAACCTATTGCGACTTTAGATTGAATTATATTATATCCGGAACCGTGCGGGTCAAGGTCAGGATTTAAAAATACAAGTATTCTTTTCTTCTGATAAACTTTAAACCAGTTCTGAATTACAACTGATAAAAAAAGTCCCAGAGAAACAACAGTAGCCGGGATATATATCTTTCTTAGAAAACTCTTGTTTAAAAAGTAATGAGTAATAAATGAGGCTATAGCTATCAGCAGGAGAACGCCTGCTACTGTAAAAAGAACATCCACATGTACAAACATCTGAACGATGAAATTCCCCCCTTTATACCCCGCCCATTCCCAGTAAGTTAAAAGCATTGGAAACACAAGAGCGATCACTGCAATAAGTATAATTGATATAAGATGGGAAACATCCGCTCCACCTAAAAAAAGCATAGTAAAAAGAACCGGGATAAAAATCGCTGCTGTTCCAAAATCCGGCTGCTTCAGTATTATTAGAACAGGAATAAATGTAACTAATGAAGGAACAAGCAGTTCCCTGAAGTTTTTAATATCCCTCTCCCTTAACTCGAGGTATTTTGCCAGAACTATTACAACACTAAGTTTCATGAACTCCGAAGGCTGTATGGAAATGAATCCGAAAGAAAGCCACGCTGATGTACCCCTGATGGGGCGCCCGAATGCGGTAGTAATCAGTAATATGAAAATAAAAAAACCGTAAATGTAAAGAGCATAATCTCCAAGCGCTCTGTAGTTTACAATTGACATAGCAAACATAAAAATAATACCGATCATAAACCAGATTATCTGTTTCTTATACAAACCTTTATTTACAGCAACGGCCGGATCAAATCCGGCACTATATATCATCAATATCCCGAATATTACAGCTAAAAACACCGCACCAATCAGGACAACATCCATCTTATTGAAAAAATCTTTGTTGAACATCAACTACTTCCTTAGAATAATTTCCTTTTCCTGCGATTTAAAATATCCCTGTTGAATAAGTTTACCAAATATCTTTTCTGCTACAGGTACAGCAGCCACAGCTCCCCATTGGCCATATTCAATAAAAACAGTCACAACAATAGCATCATCAGTCTGTTCTCCAAAAGGAGCAAAGCCGAGAAACCATGCATGCTGTGAGACATTCTCCTTCCTGTTCGATCTGGTCTGAGCTGTTCCTGTTTTTCCACAGATCGGAACCTTGAAATGATTCAGCCATTGCGACGTACCGCCCTGTACACTATATCTCATTCCCTGTTTGATAGTATTAAGAGTTGCAGGTGAGAGAGGAATCTCCCTCAGCTTTTCCTTTTTAGTTTCACTTATAACAGTTCTGTTGTCAGGTGAAAAAATCTGCTTAACCAGATATGGTTTATATACAATACCATTATTTACTATTCCGCAAAGCATATTGGCAATTTCTATCGGAGTGACCGCGAGAAAGCCCTGCCCGATTGACATATTTATAGTATCACCATCAAACCACGGCTGACCGAATGTTTTAAGCTTCCATCTCTGGGAAGGAACAAATCCCGAAATTTCTCCGGGGATATCAATGCCTGTTATTTCATTCAAGCCGAGATAACCTGCATATTTCATAATCATACTCGGGCCTACACTCATCCCGAGATTATAAAAATAAACGCTGCAAGATTTTCCGATAGCCCAGTATAAATCAAGAGTACCATGAGGTTTGAAACAGTAAAAATCATGGTCCACATATCCCTGAAGCGTATACTTGCCCGGGCAGTAATATGTTTTATCTGCATAGGTTTTTTCAGTTTCCAGCGCTGCTATTGCAGTGACAATTTTAAAAGTCGAAGCAGGAGGGTATCGTGACTGTATTGATCTGTTAAGGAAAGGTTTCTTGGGATCTGCATTTAAATCTCTTATTATTATAGAATTATCTTTTGAAATGATTGCATTGGGATCATATCCCGGTTTGCTGACCATTGCGATGACTTCACCGGTTGAGGGTTTTAATACAATTACTGTACCGTAGTTTTCTCCAAGAGCAGTAAAAGCGGCCTGCTGTATTTCATAATCTATTGTTAAAACAATATTATTACCGCCGAAAGGAGTCTGACCTACCTCTTCGTTTTCAGTTCTATTGTTAACATCAACAGTTCTGCGTATGAATCCGTCTTCACCTCTAAGCTGACTATCATACTGCTTTTCAACTCCTGCTTTTCCTATACTCTGATAATATTTATAGCCCTGACTTTTAAGGCTGTTATATTCATCTTTATTCAGACTTCCGGTGTAACCTATAGTATGAGCAAAAAGATCACCATAATTATAAACCCTGACAGGCGCATCCTCCCAGTGAATATTCGGAAATGCATTTTTATGTGAGGCAACCTTTTCAACGACATCAAACGTCACGTCATCTTTAAGAAGAAACCTCTCCCAGGGATTACTTTTTTTAATTTCTGCAAAGACATCTGCCGGAACAATTTCTACAATAGTAGAAAGCCTGGTGAGAACTTCCATTAATTCAGCATCAGATTTAAAAGTTTCAGGAATTGTTGTAATGTTAAATGAAGGACGATTCGAAACCAGTACAGTCCCGGAAACACCTTTTTGAAAATGCCTGTCATATATCTCTCCCCTCGGAGCAGGGATCGGTATATTATTTTCCATATTCATGGTCGCTTTCAGACGGTATTCTTTACCATGAATAAGCTGAAGATTAAAAAGCTGCAGTGCCAGAATTGCGAAGATCGAAGAAACGCCGATGATAAACACAAGCATTCTTTTCCTGAATGCTTCGAGCATCCTGGCTTTCAGGGAAGTCTGAGTCATTTATAAATAGCCCTCCCTCTCCAATTCTCCATGAAATATTTTATCAAATAAAAAAAACAGAGGAGGGGCAAGAAGCGCGTTATAAAAAGACTCCGGAATAATCACATGTATAATACTTGAAAGCATTCCCTGAGTAAAAATATAGCTAAGGAAAAGGGTAATTATACCTTTAAGTAGGGTTGATACAAACAGCAGCAGTATAATTGTAGGTACATTGCTTTTCAATACAGACCGGCCGATCATGCCGACTATAAATCCCACAGTCAATTTGGGTAGTGCAAGAAAACCATATGGTGAATTTGAAGCTGCATCATGAAACAGGCCGCCGACAAAACCTGTAATCTGACCGTTGAAGGAACCGAAACTATATCCGACATATACTACTATAATAAATATAAGATCAGGTTTAACTCCCGCAATCCTTATCACATCAAAAGACGGGTGGCTCTGTATGAGCAGTGAAATCAATACAATTACTGCTGTAATAATATATGTTACTATCATTTTATCTCCTCAAACAGATCAAAAAGATCCTTATCAGGAGCTTTTTTTATAACAAAAACATCCTCAAGAAGATTGTAATCGATAAATGGTTTTATAATTGCTCTCTGATACGGGCTTGTTTCAAGCAGTTCAGATTTAACTACAGTCCCAATAATGAGACCCGGCGGGAATACCCCTGCCTGGCCGGATGTAATAATTGTATCGCCGAATTTAATCGGAGCAGCCCTGGTAATATAATTTGCAACGCATAAATTAGAATTATAAGTGTACCCCGATAAAAGACCGGGAAACCTGTTTTCGCCGATTTTAACACCGATTTTAATTTCAGGTGCAATTAAAGGCTGAATTTTTGATATTGATCCTCTGACCTCAATTATTTTGCCCACAACAGCCTTAACAAGTTCCTTAACTTCGCCATTCTGCGCGACCTGATATGCCACGACCGGCATATTTACTTTAATACCGTCATTTTCACCACGGTTTATGATTAGAGTTCTGAACCAGTTGTCGGGGTCTTTTGAAATAACAGTAGCGGGTATAGAATCATACTTGAGCATCTCCTTCATCCCAAGAAGAGCCCTAAGCCTGTCATTTTCTTTTTTGATCTCTGAAAATTCTACATCTGCAGATTCAAAAGTCTGCAGCTTGGACCTGGTCAGTTCAAGCTCGCTACGGACACGGTCAAGTTCTGAAAAACCGGCCCAGAGCCTGCTTGTTCCGCCATGGAGTCCATTATAGCCTTTCTGAAAAGGCATTATAATTGCACTCATGATACCTTCCAGGGAAAGCGTAAATCCGCTCCCCTGAACTGACAGAGAAATTATGCAGAAAAGAGTAAATGAAATAAATGTCGCTATGGATTTATGTCTTTCAAAAAATTCCACTGTCTTACTTCAGATTTGCTCTATAAAGATTCTTTATTTCTTCTAAAAATTTTCCGGCACCAAGAACAACACATGTAAGCGGATTTTCCGCTTGAATTACAGGTACACCGGTTTCTTTACTTATATACTTATCAAGGCCCTTAAGTAGAGAGCCTCCGCCAGTCATTACAATACCGCGTTCAACTATATCCGCAGCGAGTTCCGGCGGAGTCCGTTCAAGTGCATGCTTCACACCTTCGAGTATCATCTCAACAGGTTCTTTAAGGGATTTTCTTATTTCTACTGAATCAATTTCAAGGGTTCTCGGAAGGCCGGAAATCGCATCTCTACCTCTGAGATCCATAGTTTCAACTTTCTTCTCAGGGAAAACATTTCCAAGGCGGAATTTAACTTCTTCAGCCATCCTCTCACCGATTACAAGGTTGTACTGTGTTTTCATATATTTTATTATCGCTTCATCAAACTCATCTCCTGCAATTCTGAGTGAATCTGCCAGAACCATCCCTCCAAGAGAAATAACTGCTATTTCGGTAGTTCCCCCTCCGATATCTACTATCATGTGACCAGCAGGTTCATGAATAGGAATGTTAGCACCGATTGCAGCTGCCAGGGCTTCTTCGATCAGGAATATTTCCCTCGCCCCTGCCTGTTCAGCTGATTCACGTACAGCTCTTTTTTCAACCTCAGTTATACCGGACGGTACACCGATAACAACTCGCGGACGGACAAGTGTTTTACGTTTATGAACTTTCTGGATAAAATATCTTATCATTTTTTCAACTGTTTCGAAGTCTGCGATGACACCGTCTTTCATAGGTCTTATCGCGACTATATCACCGGGAGTCCTTCCAAGCATTCTTTTTGCTTCATGTCCCACCGCAAGAACCTTCCCGGTGCTTGTCTGTACAGCAACAACTGATGGTTCACTTAAGACTATACCCTGACCTTTGACATGCACAAGAGTATTTGCTGTACCAAGGTCAATACCCATATCATTTGAGAACATACCATAAAAAGAATCGAACATATTAGTAATCTCCCTGAAATAATTTCAATTTGTCTGGTTCTCCAGCAGCCGAAAATCAAGCGGCATTAGAGAAAAAGGCGGTACGAGTTATTTTTATTTGTAATAAAATTAATTTACATATGACATAATACTCATATTTAAAATTGCTAGCACATATTTTTTGTCAAGCTTTAAACATGGAAAATATATTCTGCACATATAAAGAAATAAAAATAATTAAAATAAATAAATTTACAAAGAACCGAGAAGTTTTTTCACCTCTTCATTGTCTGCATTGGCTGTAAGCACTTCACTCCATACAGCTTTTGCTTTATCCTTCATCCCCATTGCTGAATAATTTTTACCGATCCATATTTTACAGTTTACATCATCTCCGAAGTTCAGAGCTGCAATGAACTGATCGAGTGATTCCTTATATAAATTCTGACTGTAATAGATTTTACCCAGATTGGAATAAGATAATTTCTGTACATATGGATCATCAGTAGTTTTCAATATTTTCTGAAATGCAATTATCGCATCAGTGTACTTCATCGAATTTTTAAGAGCTTTAGCCTTAAAAAGTTTTCCATCAACAGAATCAGTTACTCCGCCTTTTTTATCAAGAAGATCCAGGCCTTCATCAACAGCTCCTCCGGATAGGCATAAAAGAGAATAAAATCTTACATCATCAATGGATAACAGTTCTATTCCGGGAGAAACATCTTTCAGCATCGAATAAATAGATGCATTGTCCCTGTACCCGGTAAAAAAATAACTTTTCCCCAGAATAAAAAGGTCCTGAGGCTCAACCTGTTTACCGTCAAGAATAGCAATTGCCTTGCTCATATCCTTGATTGACTGAATAAAACACTTTTTCTGCTCAGGTGAAAGCTGAAGCATCAGATCATCAAAATACATTTCTGTAAAAGTTTTACCCGAAAGAGCTAAACCTAAATTATAATATACTCTTGAAGAATAAATGTATGAATCAGATTCGGAGGGATTTTCCTGCTTATATGAATCTATGTCTTCAGCAAGTTTTCTGAGACTCTCAATTTTTTTAGCCGGATCGGTGATCACCAATGCATGATTTATCTGATCAACAATTCTGTTATGACTTACTCTCCAGAACATTATCTTTGACCGGTAATTATATCCGGTATAAGCAACAGCAGCAGTTATTAAAAGGAATAAAAATACTTTTAGCAGCTTCCTGTTTTTTTTCTTTGATTTATATCTATAATACATTACAATCCTTTTTCATATTCTTTAAAATTTGCTTCCACTTTACCGGGGAAACCGGCAGAGTTTTCTATTATAAACAGTTTAACAGTGCTGTTTCCTTTCAGCGGGAGTGCGATATAGTTTGAGCCGCTCCATATGTCATATACTTTATGGAAGTCAAATCTGTAAAGCTTTTCATCAAGATAAAAATTTACTCCGTCATAATCTGACTCAATTCTGCCTTTACCGATTCTTTTTATACTTTTATATTTTGAAAAAGTCGGGTCGATCACACCTACGCCGGATTCGTAGTCTATAATATTTGATCTGTCATCAAACATTACAGCAGATACGGCACCATCCTCATGCCTTCGTGTGGATGTATAACCATCTCTTTTTTCAATACCTGCCGGCCGTCCTGTCGAATCAAGTTTTCTCCTTTCTCCTGGAATTTCAGCACTTCCCTGCCTGATCTGCATATAATCAGCATCTTCCAGTTCACGATTAATTTCATCCTCGTCCTGACCTGTCTGAATAAAATCTGATGTTTCGTCATCAAAACTTATGAAAATATCCTCTTCTTCCGGGTTGTCTTTTATAACATCATCCTTATCCCCGGGAAATATTATTTCCACCTCATCAGGTTCAATGACACCGGAACAATATTCAGCTGATTTATTTTTCCCGCGGGATGATATTTCCCCGTCAAGGGACACTTTTCCTGTTTCTACAGATAACGCAGTAATCAGAATAAGCAAACCGCATAGAATCAATAAAACTGCTAAATATATCATATACTACCCCTGATTTAATTAGGGAACTCTGCTTTCCTGAATGACCGGATAAAAAAAATCTAGATTCTCAGGCCGCGATGTCAAGGTTTTTTCAAAAACAGCATAAGAGTTCATTTAAATTTTCCAGAGCCCCACTTTCAGATAAGGATTGCCACTATTTACAAAGTCGGAAGATTCGTTGCTGAACATTAATAATTCCCATTCGACGGGATGATATGACCGATACTCCTGCTCTGTTACAGTATATGAATTGACTGAAGTAAGAATAAATCCATCATTGACTACCAGTTCAACCTTCTGAAGTGAATCAGAATAATCTTTTTTTACTGAAAAATTTTTCTTTTTATTTCTGGCAAATGTCGGAGGATCAAATACAGCATAATCGAAAGAAATATTCTTCTTACTCAACTGTTTTGTCCATTCAAGAGCATCTCCGTATATAAAATCTCTCTCATCTATCCTCAGATCATTAAGCTGGTAATTCACTTTAGCTCTATTAAGAACACCTCTTGATAAATCAATATTGACCGCATTTCCTGCCCCGTTTTTCAATGCATGAACTGAAAAGAGAGCAGTATAACTGAAAAGATTAAGCATTCTTTTTACTGATTCTGTTTTATAAAAAAATGCCAGTTTGTCCCTGATCTCTCTCATATCAAGGAATATCCCGGTGTTCTGCCCGTTGACAAGATCCACACGGGCTTTTATCCCATTCTGCATTACAACAATACCGTCAGAAGGACAATTTCCTTCCAGTATACCGCTTTTCCATAATTCATCGGGAACTTCATCACGGGCCGGAGTCATTCTATTCTTGCAGAGAACCGCTTTGACCGGAACAGGAATTACTTTGATCAATTCAGGAAGTATTTTATTTATAATTTCCTTTGCACTATTATTGAAGTACTGAAGAAGAATGTAACCGCTATAAAAATCGGCTGTCAATCCATCAATTCCGTCACCTGCTGTATTAAAAATCCTGAAGCAGTCAGTTTCTGAATTTTCAAACAGCAGGCTTCTTTTTTCAATTGCTGAATTAAGCAGATGGGGAATCTTCTTATTCAAAGTTTCAGAGGAGAGCTCCATAAATCTCTTTTATCCTTTGCTCAATAATATCAAACTTTTTCTCTTTCAACAGCTTCTCATGAACCGGATAGGATAGTCCGCATGCAACAACTTTTTCAGCGTTGAGATATTCTTTATAATTATTATTATCTATACCGCCGGTAGGGATAAGTCCGAAATTGAACATTCTGAAAGGTGCTGCAACAGCATTAATGTAGTCTACTCCGCCGAGTCCTGCCGCCGGAAATATTTTAATCAGGTCGGAGTATTTCAGCGCTTTGTACAGTTCACTCGGTGTCGCCACTCCCGGTATATACGGCATATTATTTTTTTTCGCAGATTCACAGAGAGATTCATCGAAACATGGCGAGACTGCAAATACTGCACCGCAATCTGCTGCCTTCTTAAAGTCGTCAGATTTCAAAACACTCCCCGCTCCGACTATAGAGTCTTTAAACTCTTTCTTTATTGCCCTGATACAATTAAATGCATTTTCTGTTCGAAGTGTTACTTCAATTACATCTACACCATGTTTTATAAGGAGTTCCGCGGTTTTTAATGCACTTTCAGTTTCGTCAAAAACACATACAGGTACGGATTTTATTCTTTGCAATAAATCTTTCAGCATAATTATCTCCTTTTATAAATTTCTTAATATTCATAATCGGCTGATAAGATGGTTTTAATGACTGAAGAAAACCCGCCAGAAATCGAAGGATAACTTTTAAAATTCAATTTATTACTGCATTTCAAAAATGAATTTACTTTGCCCTTCTGCCCCGCTAATTTCGTAAGGTTCAATACAAAAAGGGGACACAGTTAAACTGATCCGGGAGCTTGATTAAACATTGAATCAGGTCAGTTCAACGCTGTCTCAGCGAAGCCAAAGCCTGAAGTAAATACCTTCCCACTCCTTAACTGCAATATCAGTTTTTTAAAGCAAAAAAAAACAGGGTTGCCTTTGCGGGTAACCCTGTCTGGATTTAATAATCAATATTTAAAACAATCAGTCAATTTTAGGGTATGAAAGCTCTATGTGATTTCCATCAGGATCAGCAAAAACTATTCTCTGTCCTTTACGGATATTTTCAGGACCGAAAACTACTTCAATACCTGTTTCTTCGATTTCATCTATTGCATCTTCAAAATCCTCTTCATCAACATAAAAAGATATGCAGTTTCTTGAATCACTGCTGCTTTTATATCCTTTTACCTCAACAAACGAGAGGAGGATATCTCCCATTTTCAGGAAAGCCTGTCCTGAATTGCTGATATTCTCAACCACATCAAAATCAAACAACTCTTTATAAAACTTTATAGATTTATCAAGATCAGAAACAGTGATACCTATATGGTTTACACTTTCTATTACAATCATTTTAACCTCGTCATTTACTATTCAAAAAAATAATTACGTTTAATAAATTGAATTTAAAACAGGTACCAGCCTGTGTCAATAATATAAATATTTTATTTATTAAAAACTACATACATGTGTCGGGGTGAAAATTTCTTCACCCCGAAGAGAATTCCGGCACAATCTTTTTTTACTCTACGGTCACACTTTTTGCCAGATTTCTCGGCTGATCAACATCACATCCGCGGCAAACCGCAACATAATAGGAAAGAAGTTGCAGAGGAATAACTGAAAGAATAGGCAGAAGAGCTCTATGTGCATCAGGAATATATATTACATGATCTGCATATTTAGCTATATCTTTATCATTTTCTGTAGCTACTGCAATAATCCTGCCTTTTCTCGCCCTGACCTCTTCCATGTTACTGATAATTTTGCCGTATATCTCATCTTTCGGAGCAATAAATACTACAGGCATTTCCTGATCTATCAGAGCGATAGGTCCGTGTTTCATTTCTGCTGCCGGGTACCCTTCGGCATGAATATATGAAATTTCCTTCAGTTTCAGTGCACCTTCCAGCGCGACAGGGAAACTGGTTCCCCTTCCAAGATAAAGAAAATTACACTTCTGGTAATATACCCGAGCTATCTCTTTTATCTTTTCACTTGATGACAGGATAGTATTTACAAGTTCAGGAAGCCTTACAAGGTCATGCAGAATCGCACTCCCTTCGGTGAAAGACATCTCTTTTCTCCTTGCAAGAAGCACTGTCAGCAGTATCAGGACAGTAATCTGCGAAGTAAATGCTTTTGTTGATGCCACGCCTATTTCCGGACCGGCATGAATATAAACTCCTCCGTCAGATTCACGGGCAATTGTACTCCCAACTACATTTGTAATCCCCAGGACTTTTATCCCTTTAGCCTTTGCCTCTCTCATTGCCGCGAGAGTATCTGCGGTTTCACCGGACTGGCTGATTGTAATAACAACATCATTTTTCTTTAAGACAGGTTTTCTGTACCTGAATTCACTTGCATACTCAACTTCAACCGGTATACGCGCATACTCTTCAATCAGATACTTCGCCACAAGGCCGGCATGCCATGATGTTCCGCATGCGATAAATATTATCTTTTCTATCTTGTCAAAATCTTCATCCTTCAGTCTCAGCCCGTCAAGTTTAACCATGGCATCATCAAGCAGAATTCTTCCTCTGAAAGCATTTGTAATTGTCTCCGGCTGTTCAAATATCTCCTTCAGCATAAAATGATCAAAACCATGCTTTTCAATTGAGGCAATATCCCAGTCGATAGACTCAACATGTTTTGTGATACCGTTTTTATCGAGATCATAAATCCTGTATCCGTCTTTTCTTACTTCAACGATCTCTCCATCTTCAAGATAAACTACTTCTCTTGTATGTTCTATTACAGCACTTACATCTGAAGCGATAAGCATCTCACCGTTACCCACTCCCAGGATCAGCGGACTCCCTTTTCTTGCTGCAATAAGTACATCCGGATTTTTCTTCGACATTACAACAATTCCATAAGCACCTTCTACACTGCGGAGAGCCTTAATTACCGCATCCAGAAAAGAGAGTTCTTTTTTATAATGCTCTATCAGGTGCACTACAACTTCCGTATCTGTATCACTTTTGAATTTATGGCCTTTTGAGATGAGCACTTCCTTAAGATCTTTATAATTTTCAATAATTCCGTTATGAATAATTACCAGTTCATTATTGCAGTCACTGTGAGGATGTGCATTTACGTCGGATGGTTCTCCATGAGTAGCCCATCTTGTATGACCGATACCTGTGGTACAGTTTTTGAGGCTCTCATAATCAAGAACAGAATCAAGGACAGATATTTTACCCGCTTTCTTATGTGTAACAAGCTCTCCGCCGCAATTAACCGATATTCCGGCAGAATCATATCCCCTGTATTCCAGTTTCTTTAATGAACTGATTATAACCTCCGGGGCGTTTTTGCTACCAATATATCCGACAATTCCGCACATTTGTTTCTCCTGATAATAAAACTATTTTTTACAGAGCATAAGGCCTGCTTCATCCGGCATCATGCCGTTGCGGGCAGGAAAACGCCATGTTTGTCCTGACAATAGCTTTTTAAAAAGCCCCCGCAGGATTATTTATTTTATAGATTGTGTTATTTTAACAGATTCAAGATAAAGATGAACATTTCTCCCATAACCTGTTTCAATAATTCTGAACTTTTCCACTCTTCCAGACAGAAAAAACAGGTGCTTGTTTCTTTCAACCTCTTTTATATAGCCATCTCTTTTTTCTGCAAACTCTCTTATACTTGAATCGTCAGCAGGTCCATGAATATGAAGCCAGTTTTGATTATAAAGATCGCTGGAATAATACTTTTTTTCAAAAACTTCAGGAATTGAAACAGTGTAATCTCTTCCAGTCTGCATGTCGGCGCCAATCATATCCGTTAACAGGCGGTAAAGCTTTTTTCGATAGAACTTTCTGCTGCCGAAAAGACCGCTGTCCCATTTATCATACATTTTTTTCAGCTCAGTGTAATTATCTCTGCCCTTCAATGTACGATCTTCACCATAAGCTTCGGCCATTATGGTAAATGATAGGATAAAAACCAGTATTAAGGATTTTATAATAGGGAGCTGCATATGTTTTCTATTAAGCGTTATACTTCCTTAATTTTAGATTCTGCTGCTGATTTTTCCGCTTTATCAAGAAGCAGGCCTGCGTTATTTATTATTTTATCAGAAGAGTCAACAATCTCATGAATGCCGGTAACCATGGCTGTAATAATACTGTTAACATTTTCCACAGCACGGTTTGTATTTTCTATTGCACGTTTCTGTTCATCTGTACCGGTTGCAATGTTCCTGGACAGTGTCAGTGTAGAACCCATCTGCCCTATCATTTCAGTTATCTGATTTTCCTCCAGTTTAAGGCTTCTCTGAAGCTCTTCAATCTTGGCTGAGCTCTCCTCCATTTTTGTTATCATACTCATTATCAGGGGTATTGTCGAGTTGATCACGTCTCTGGTTCCGGACATTGTCTGAGTGCTTTTTCCAGTGATTGACATTATCTCTTTTACACTATCAGTCGTCTGTACAGCCAGTTTGCCGATTTCATCTGCGACTACAGCGAAACCTCTTCCATGTTCCCCGGCACGCGCAGCTTCTATACTCGCGTTAAGTGCGAGAAGATTTATTCTGTCCGCAATATCAACTATCATATTAATGGTGCTGACAATACGGTCATTCTGAATATTCAGCTCTTCAACAGCTTTTTCCACTTTATCAAGAAAATCCTTACCTGCTTTTGAATTTTTTACTGTCTGTTCAATACCGCTGCTTGTTTCATCAAGGTGTACTTTAGTTTCACTTTTAATATTTTTCAGATTAGACAGTATTTTGTCCATCTTTGAATTCTCTTCAATCTGGGTAGACGCGCTGTCTGCGATATTCTCTGAAGCACCCTGCAGTTCTTCAAGTGTTGCGGATATTTCCTCGTACGTCGAAGCCTGATCCTGCATTTTTTCATTAAATTCATCGAGTATAATTTTCTGCTGTTCCAGGCGCTGAAAAAGATCATTTATATTTTCGTGAATCTCCGATGACAATTCACTCTGGCTTCTGGACTGAGTCAGAATTATTTCCTGCTGCGCAGATGTCTGCCTGTCGAACTCCGTGATTATCGGTATATTAAAATATACAGCTACTGATATAAGAATCATCATTACAAGAAAATATATCTCCCTGAGAAACATCATTCCATGATATACTTTACCGTCTTTCATGGAATACATATAATAATCGACACCGTTACTATCGGCAATATACAGAAATACAATCCAGCTGACAAACAGGAGCAGAGCCATGGTAACATAAATCCTCCTGTTGTAAAGAAACTGCAGAATCACAAGAGAAGCGACTGAAATTGAAGCGAGATGATAACCTTCTGCCGCATAGGTCCAGTCAAAATTACGGACATATACATACCGTGCAAGGGAATTAAAGATAAGTGTAAGTATTGCGACACCCCACGAAAGCGCCACCGCAGAACTGCCGGACTTTTTTCTTTTATAAATTAAAAATGCAAGGAAAAGCACTATTCCGTTTATTACCGCGGGCATGAAAATAGTTTTTGCATTCTGGCCAGCCAGCAGCTGAAAAACCAGTGCAAGAATTGATATTACAAGGTAACCGAAAAAATATATCAGGCTTCCTTTTACTTCCAGAACTTCTCTTGCTGTAAGTTGTTTATTATTCATAATCACACCAGTTCTTTTATTATTAAACTGTAATTATAGTATAATATAAATTCCCGTCAATTAGAATAGAAAAAATAATATGTATTAGTATCAGCGACTTTATCATTCTATAATCATAAAAAGAGTATTATATAACTTTGAAACTCCAAATATTCACAATATGATAAAAAAGTATTGACTGATAGCTGAATGATTTTTACTGATCAGAATTAATAGAAAGAGATAAATTAGTGCTACCTGCAGTAGTGAGAAACTTCCAGTATAAATTTAGCACTGTAAAGAGGTTGTAATATGAAAATAACAGTAGCGGGCACAGGATATGTAGGATTATCAATTGCTGTCCTGGCCTCACAAAAGCATGAAGTAACCGCATTTGATATTCTTCAGGAAAAAGTAGACCTGATTAATAAAAAAATTTCACCCATTGAAGATCATGAAATATCTGATTTCTTAAAAAATAAACCCCTCAAACTGAAAGCAACAACAAATCCGGAAGAGGCCTATAAGGATGCTGATGTTATTTTTGTTGCAGGACCAACCGATTACAACACAGAAGGGAACTTTTTTGATACTTCAGTCATAGAACAAATGTTCGATGATATTGTTAAATACAATAAAAACGCTATAGTATGTATCAAATCAACGATTCCGGTTGATTATACAAAAAATATAAAGAAAAAGTACCCGGGATTGAAACTGATCTTTTCTCCCGAATTTTTAAGAGAAGGAAAAGCATTATATGATAATCTTCACCCTTCCAGGATTATAGTCGGTGAACAATCCAAAGATGGTGAAGTGATAGCAGGCATCCTGAAAGAGGGTTCGCTTGATGAAAATACCCCGGTACTATTTACCTCCTCTACCGAAGCTGAAGCAATTAAGTTATTCTCAAATACATACCTTGCACTGCGGGTAGCCTATTTTAACGAACTCGACTCTTACGCTCTAAAATACAATCTGGACACAAAACAGATTATTGAAGGAGTAGGACTTGACCCGAGGATCGGTTCTCACTATAACAATCCATCTTTTGGATTCGGCGGATACTGCCTTCCAAAGGATACTAAACAGCTTCTGGCAAACTATGAACATGTTCCCAATAACATCATTCAGGCAATTGTTGATTCGAACAGAACCAGAAAAGATTTTCTTGCGGATCAGATAATAGCGAAGAAGCCGCGAAAAGTCGGCATATACAGGCTTGTAATGAAAGAAGGGTCTGACAACTTCAGAGCATCCTCAATTCAGGGTATAATGAAGAGAATTAAAGCTAAAGGAATCGAATGTATAGTTTTCGAACCTTCCTTAAAAGAGGATAATTTCTTCGGTTCAAAAAAAGTTACATCACTTGAAGAGTTTAAAAAACAGTCCGATATCATTGTGACAAACAGGCATCATAATGAACTGGACGATGTTAAAGATAAAATCTTTACCAGAGATTTATTTACCAGAGACTAATAAGTAAACAGGCTGGGAACAGGGCACATTGTCAGGATCGTCATCCCGCGCCTGACAACTGTTCCATACTGATTACATTTTTGTACAGGTACATGAAAAATTACGCAGAGTAATAATTACTTCCCGCCTCTCCTCTAAATTACAATAAAAAACAAATTGAAAAATAAAGTCCTTTATTTACTATGCCCAACTTAATAATTATGTTATTAATAGTAGGCGGTCACAAAAACTTCATTTCTGTAACTGCAGGGTCCTGCGGGGCTGCTGTCCCTTTGACCTGTAAAAAATCGAGTTATTGTAATCGTCCCGGAAATAAATTGTCGCAGTAATTATTGAATAATTTTAATTTAATCCATTAATGGATATCTGCGGCAGATTTATAAATTATACAAATATTGAATATGGAGATATTACTATGAATAAATCAAAATGGTCTGAAAAACAGGAATCTACCTGGAAAACAAAAGTCGGTCTTGCGGAGATGCTTAAAGGGGGAGTTATAATGGACGTTGTAACCCCTGAACATGCGAAAATAGCGGAAGATGCCGGTGCTGCGGCAGTTATGGCTCTTGAGCGCGTCCCGGCCGATATACGAGTTGCGGGAGGCGTCGCAAGAATGTCCGACCCTGAGATGATAATCAGCATACAAAAGGCTGTTTCAATCCCTGTTATGGCAAAGTGCCGTATAGGGCATTTTGTTGAAGCGCAGATTCTCGAAGCTCTTGGAGTCGATTTTATTGACGAGAGTGAAGTGCTGACTCCTGCTGATGACAGATTTCATGTAAATAAAAAGAACTTCAAAGTGCCATTCGTATGCGGCTGCCGTGATCTTGGCGAAGCTCTAAGAAGAATAGGCGAAGGCGCTGCGATGATAAGAACAAAAGGTGAAGCCGGTACAGGTGATGTTATTGAGGCTGTAAGGCATATGAGAACACTGCAGGATGATATGCGCAGGATAAAAGGCCTCCCGATTGAAGAGCTGATGACTGTAGCGAAGGAGATGGGTGCGCCGTATGAACTGATTCTTGAAGTTGCTGAAACCGGTAAACTTCCGGTTCCTAATTTTTCTGCGGGCGGAGTTGCAACTCCTGCTGACGCTGCGCTGATGATGCATCTTGGTGCTGAATCGGTATTTGTCGGTTCAGGGATATTCAAATCCGGCGACCCTGCGAAGAGAGCACAGGCAATTGTTCAGGCGGTTACGTATTATAATGATCCTGCAAAACTTGCCGAGATTTCAAGAAATCTCGGAGAGCCTATGACCGGCATCGGGATGTCTCAACTGAAAGAGAGCGATAAACTTGCAGGAAGAGGCTGGTAGAATAACAGTTATGTCTAAAAAAATAGGAGTTCTGGCTTTACAGGGGGCTTTTCAGAAACACCTGAATATGATAAAAAGAATCGGTGCTGAAGGTGTTGAGATCAGGACTGCAGATGATCTCGATTCTATTGATGGCCTTATCATTCCGGGAGGAGAAAGCACGGTAATAGCCAAACTTTTGATTAAAAATGATATAATGAATTCTGTATTAGAAAGAGTAAAATCCGGCATGGGACTATACGGTACCTGTGCCGGAATGATTCTTATGGCAAAAGAAGTTGAAGAGAGCGAACAGCCGCTGCTGAATCTGATGGATATCACAGTAAAAAGAAATGCCTATGGCAGACAGAAAGAGAGTTTTGAAGCTTCCTTTGGCATAAAAGGTTTAATCGATAAACCTTTCACCGGAATATTCATCAGGTCCCCGAAGGTTACTGCATATTCGCCTGAAATTGAAGTCCTTGCTGAATTCGACGGAACTCCAATACTTGTAAGAGAGAATAGGCTCCTCGCTTCAAGTTTCCATCCTGAGCTCACAGAAGATACAAGAATTCACCAGCTTTTTCTCTCTATGATCTGATTAACCATCCCGTTCATCCATTAAATTCTACTTTACAATTCATCAATATACTGTATGTTTAGGATTAACAGAAAGCCGGCATCTCGTACGGCTGATTCTATCAATAAAATTCCGGTATTTGCAGGAATGAATGACGTAAATCCGGAATGACAGAAACACGCGGCATCTTCATGTCGGGTTTATATAACCCTCTCCGGGAGATATGACGCAAACCGGTGAAGGCATATTTTTTAGATACAAAACCTGTTATGGACCGAAACGATATCAAAAAATTTCTAACTGGGAACCGGTGAGAAAATGGCAAATTTTAAAGAAACGCTTTCTTCAATACTTAATGAATCCGAATTTTTACAAAAAATTTCTGATATCAAAAATTCATTGAATGAAAAAACTTTAACCTCCCGCTACAGGAACCTTGCGATAGAAGAAATAGACCAGCTCAAAAAACAGAATAACCATGCTGAAAGCTGGGATACAGTTTTAGTCACAGACGGTTTTCTCACATCCTTTATTTTAAACAGCAGTTTTTACGGAAAATGCTATCTCGGCCGGTTTACCGGATTCCCTCTCGAAATTGAAAACGATACAATCCTGCAATCCGGTATTTACGACAGTATAATAAAGGATTCAAAAATTGATGATGAAGCGCTGATATGCAAATGCGGCCTCATTGCAAACTGCGTAGTATCCGCATATTCTGTCTTATACAATATCAACACTCTGACTGCAGGTAAAAATAACAATTTCGGAAATGGAAAGTATACCGTCATAGGCCCTGAGACCGGCGAACGGGCTGTCAGCATTTTTGCAGATATGAACATGGACACTGCGGAGAGCATACTGTCACTGGAAAATAAAACTATTTATGAGGAATTTATATCGGATTATAAAATCAGATGCACAATAAACTCCGGCTACATAGGAAAAAACTGCCGCATTATAAACACTGTTTCAATTAAAAATTCATACATCAGTGATACGGCCATAATTTCAGGAGCATCGCAAATCACCGGCTGTACAATACTCAGCTCGGAAAATGATCCGTCATTTATCGGATCAGGAGCTGACCTTGCAGACTCCATCATCCAGTGGGGATGCAGTATTGATTCGATGTCCATAGTTCACGGATCTCTGCTGATGGAATACACCCATGCGGAAAAACACTGCAATATAATAGAAAGTATAATAGGCCCGAACTCTGCCATAGGAGAGGCGGAGATAACATCATCATTCGCCGGGCCTTTCACTGCCGCACATCATCACTCTCTTCTAATTGCATGCATCTGGCCCGGAGGCAGAGGAAACATCGGGTACGGAGCAAATGCGGGGTCGAACCACACTTCGCGTCTTCCCGACCAGGAAATATTTCCCGGAGAAGGAATGTTCTTCGGACTTGGATCGAGCATTAAGTTTCCTGCTGAATACATAAAATCTCCTTACACGGTAATCTCCACAGGAACAGTAACCCTGCCTCAGAGAGTTGAATTCCCGTTCTCTCTAATCACGCAGCAGTCTGTGCAGCAGAACGGTATCCCGCCATTATACAATGAACTTCTGCCGGCATGGATATTGAATGACAATATTTATTCTATAATAAGAAGCGAATCAAAATACCGCAAAAGAAACAGGTCGCACAGAAGTGATATTGATTTCAATATTTTCAGACCCGACACAATTGACATGATGATTGCTGCCCGCGACAGGCTGAATAGTATATCTGAAGTGAAAAATGTTTATACTGAATCAGAAATTGCCGGAACAGGTAAAAACTTTATCACTGAGGAAAACAGAATTAAAGGAATAGATGCATATACTTTTTACATACAGTTTTATGCGTTGAAACTTCTGATTCACAGGATAGGTAAAATTCTTTCAGGCAACAACGGTATTGACACAGCACTGATTTACGAAAATGATCCGGACATAAAACACTGGTCACATGCGATGTCTGTACTGGCCGGTGAAGACTTAAAGAACATACCGCTGAAAGAAATTCTCGAAAAGCTTATCAATCAGAATAACATTTTTCTATCTGCGGTTTATTCATCCAGAGAGAAAGATTTTGCACGTGGGAATAAAATTATAAGTGATTATTCAGTTTATCATAAGCCGACCGCCGAAGATCAATTTATAATAGAACTTAAGAATAAAACTGTAATAGAACAGACAAGGCTGGAACAGATCCTGAAATTAATCTGATCTTTTTTTTAACCGCTGATGATTCCTTAATTAAATGAATATTTAAAAAAACCATCTCCATCCGTCGGGCGAAGCGGACCTTAAAGTAATTAGTATTCCGTTCTGTTAATGTATTTTTTTATCACAAAGGAATATCCTCAACTGACTCAATAACTCCGCGCATTATATCTTTGTTAAATCTCTTCATTACAAGATCATCAAGAAGATTGTATGATTCATCAATCAATTCCCTGTGACGCTGAATTGTCTCATCGAGTGCTCCACTTTCTTTAATGCAGCTTCTTACGAATTCGATATCATCCAGTGATTTTTCGCAGTTGAGAAAAATATTCGTAAATCTGACTCTGTCGCTTTCAGATAATTTCAAAATTGTATTCTGAACCAGCAGAGTCAGTTTTCCTTCCATAATATCCGAATCATTCGGTTTACCGGTATCTTTCTCAACTCCGAAAACTCCAAGAAGGTCATCCCTGACCTGAAACGCTATTCCGAGAGGAACAGCAAATGCTTCGATGTTAATCATTTCATTTTTGTTTTTTTCTCCGCTTAAAACATATCCCATAATAAGCGGATAAACCATGGTGTAGTAAGCAGTCTTCATCAGGCTTATCTGCATCGGAGCATTACTCTCAGGATCTATAGTTTTCGGCATGGAGTTAAGCGAGTCAAGTATCTGGCCCCATGCTGTTTTCTCATATGTTTTAGAAAATATTTCAAGGAACCTGTCTTTAACATCATGACGTATGTCTGTACCGCTTATGATCTCTATGCAGCATGAAAAAAGTATATCAGCAGCGACAGAAGCAATATCCTGGCCTATTAAGGGATTTAACGTTAAGTGTGAATATTTATCACCAAGAAGAATATGCAGTGCCTTCCCTCCTCTCCGGAGTTCCGACTTATCAATTATATCGTCCTGGATCAGCAGAAGAGAATGCATCAGCTCCACAACTCCTCCCAGCTTTATCATCTCTTTTCTCTTCTTAAATCCTTTCCTGTAACCGTAATATGAATTGAGAAGAAGCAGCGGCCGTATTCTTTTACCGTCACGAAGACAATAATCTCCCACCATTTCAAGAATCTCTTTCATAAATTCGGAATCTGCGGCAGAAATCTTTTTTTCGAAAAACTCCTTAATGAAAACATCAATTTCAGGAACAATCTCACCCGAAAAATTTCTGAATATATCCCTGCAATTATCCTTTTTTTTCTTAAACATTACTTTTTCCTTTATTGAGCATTATTAAAGTGATTACTAATCAATTTCATCAGCAATTAACCAGCACATTCTATGCGTACACCGGAATGGAATATGAAGGACAGAATCCTTTAATTAAATCTCCACAGAAATCCCTAATGAATAATTTATCAATACCCTGTTTAATTGCAAACAAAATCTTGACATAGATCAATATCTTTTTTATCAACATTAAAGACGTTTACATGCACGATAACTACAGAAAAGGAAAACTATATGCTCGCTAAACGAATAATTCCATGCCTCGATGTAAAAGACGGACGTGTTGTAAAAGGGGTAAATTTTTTAAATCTTATCGATGCCGGTGATCCTGTTGAAAACGGTAAATTCTATGACAACGAAGGGGCCGATGAACTCTGCTTTCTTGATATAACGGCTTCATCTGACAGAAGAAATATAATTCTTGAAATGGTTAAAAAAGTAGCTGAAACAGTTCATATACCATTTACTGTGGGAGGAGGAATACGGAGTGTTGAAGACGTAAGGCTCATATTAAGCGAAGGGGCCGATAAAGTTTCTATTAATACAGCTGCTGTTGAAAATCCTGAAATAATTACAGAATCCGCCGAAAAATTCGGCTCACAATGCATACTTGTAGCAATTGACGCAAAAAAGAATAATCGCGGCGGCTGGACAGTTTATCTGCATGGAGGGAGGACCCCTACTGAACTCGATGCCGTTGAATGGGCTGTAAAAGCACAAAATCTCGGTGCCGGAGAAATACTTCTGACAAGTATGGATAAGGACGGGACTAAGGATGGTTTTGATATTGAACTGACAAGAACACTTTCTGAAGCAGTTACAATCCCGGTCATAGCATCAGGCGGAGCCGGAAGTATTGAGCATCTATACCAAGGTTTAACAGAAGGTAAAGCTGACGCAGTACTTGCTGCATCCATTTTTCACTTCAGAGAGATAAGTATTAAAGAGGTAAAAAAAGAACTTATTTCAAGAGGAATCTCTGTACGTCCCGTGTAATTATAAAGTAAAAACAAAAAGAAGGATAATTGTAACAAGTACAAAAAATACACCGGCAAGGATAAACATCAGCATCCTGTTTTTTTTGCCATCGGCTTCATCGGTTGAACTCTGTGTATTATAATAAGTTGGATCCATTGCTACTTTGATAAAATCCTCTTCTTCAACAATTTTTATGTATATTCCTTTTGCCACAATTGCGAATATTTTATAATCCGTTAAATGTTTTATGGAAACGATTCTGCCGGCAATAGGTTTAGCTGAACCATCATCCCTGAATGCATTAAAAGCTTTAAGAAGATCCGCCGCTCTCGGACTTTTATCGATAATACTGATCATTATCCTGTCACCGATAGAAAGTTCAGAAATCTCTTTCCCTTTAATCGGAGATAATATCAATGCACCGTTTAATATAAGTTTGACCTCTTTCCCTTCAAGAGGATCATCAAGTTTTTCAATCTTAATGTCATCTTCCGCAACTTTCTCTTTCGCTGATTCGGCCGCATCTGATATTTTTGTGCTTGTTACAGAATTCAGTTCCATGGCAATTGAACTGATTTTTTCGTAATCTACTGAAAGCTCCACATTCTGAAATCCGGTTACGTCTGAGATAAATTTCTGGAAGTTATGGTTTACCGCAATTCCGTCGTCCTGCTCAATAAGTTTGGCAAATTTAGTTATCTCCTGAATCGTTAAAGCTTTGTTCATTGAATCTCTCAGTTTTGAAGTCATTGCTTCATCAAATCCGGTTTTCTTTGATATTTCGACCAGCTGTTTCTCAAAATTACGCCAGTCCTGGTTAGTTTTAATATCAGAAATTTCAAATGAACGGGAAATCAATGAATATGAGTTCACAACTCTAATATATGAAGTATTTAAAAAAACAATAAAAGCGCCATATACACTGGATGATGAAAATTTCCCTTTTACCGCATAAAGGTCGAGATATGTTCCATTCAACATTTTTTTTGCTTTCTCTTCATCACCAAAAGTATAATGAAGGGCAATTTGCAGCTTTTTAGTCTGCTCAGACAGACTATTGGCAGCTGATTCAAGATCACTGGGCATATACTGATCCTCTATTTAAATTATTATTAAAAACTGTTAAATTCGAATTGTCAGGATGAATATTTTGTCAGTACGTTTTTCACTCTTTCAAGTATAACTCTTCTATTTACAGGCTTAAGTATAAAATCCTTGGCTCCCATTGAAATCAGATCCTGCATCACGCCTTTGGTAGTATCTTCACTGATAAATATTACAAGGGGCATGTTTCCCTTCTGCTTCAGTTCATATAACATCGCATAACCGTCAATAATCGGCATATCAAGTTCTGTCGTGATCAGGTCCAGTTTTCCTTTATGTTTCTCCGCTTTTTCCAGAGCTTCTTTACCATTCGATGCAGTATCCACTACCTGATACCTTTCTGATTCGAGTATCTGTACAATCTGTTTTTTGTGAAAATCTTTACCATCAACAACCAGTACTTTATAAGATGATCCGTTAGGTTTTATACCATCAGGTTCTTTAGTGTTTAAGTTAGGAAAATCTGCTTTTAATGTCATTTTCAATACTCCGTTTAAATAATAGATCTTATTATTTAAAATTACATCTACCTGATTCAATCTATTATGACTGTTTTTCTGCTGTCAAGAGCAAATTCTCTAAAAGATTACTGTTGTATTATACTACTTTTATGATACATAAAATTCATTTCTTTGCATAATAAAAATAACGCTATATAAAAAAATAATTGATATATTAATACTTAATAAGTTAAATATCTTGCCTTATTAAAAAATGCAGTAATAAGTAATCAAGACACCTTAAAATCACAGGGAAAAATAACTTTATTTTCATTAATTCTCCGATAAGTATTATAATCATTCGTGTATTAAATTTTCATTCAGGTCTGATTTCACTCAGATAACTCAGCAATAAAGAGGAGTCACATTTTGACACAAATTGATTCAAAAGAATTTTTTATAAAACCGGAAGATTATTATAAAGCACTGAGTTCTGAAGAAGATTTTTTTATCCAGTTTCAGAGATTTACCCAGGATGTAGATTCGCAAATAATAAAAATGATCCACAGGTATCTTGAACATTACGATCTTTTATTCCACAAAGACACTATAATTTCCATAGTAAAAGAACTGATAAATAATGCAATAAAAGCCAACCTTAAACGCTTGTATTTTGAATCAGCCGGGCTAAATATAAATGACAGCGGCAATTACCGGCAGGGGATGGAATCCTTTAAAGATGCGGTTTTTCAAAGCAATGAAAGCGAACTTATCAAATCACTTCAGGGATCAAGATATATGGTAAGGGTTAATTTCAGCAGTACAGACGAAAATCTAACCATAAGTGTGATAAACAATAATCCGATTCTTGAGTCTGAAATGAATAAAATTAAATCGAGAGTATCTAAAGCCTACAAATATCAGGATATTTCAGAAGCTTTCATAGATGTTCTAGATGACTCTGAAGGAGCAGGCCTTGGCCTTATAATGGCACTTATGCTGTTAAAAAATTCCGGCTTTCCTCAGAACGTCTTTACAATAAGCAGAAATGAAACACTGACATCTGTCAATCTCAGTATCCCGCATAAAGTCATGACACCCGAAATTCACTTTAAAGTAACAGAGGAAATACTTAAAGAGATAGAGGACATCCCCGCTCTTCCGGATAACATCAAAGAAATAAGAATGCTCCTCAAAAATCCCGACAGTGAAATTAAAGACATTGCAAAAGCCATTTCACGTGATCCCGGGCTTACTGCATCAATTATGAAACTTGCAAATTCAGCCGGATATGTCACCATGAACAGACTGGAAACAATTGATGAAGCGGTAAAAATAATCGGAATAAAGGGTATTAATACTCTCCTGATCGCCACGGGTGTTCAGAAAGTTGTGGAGACAAGATATAAAAGATATGAGGCGGTGTGGAATGATTCCTATAAACGGGCTTTTTACGCGCAGCTAATAACAAAACGTATAAATGAAAGTTCAAAACTTGCAGATCAGGTCTATCTTTCAGCGCTTCTGGCTGATATTGGAAAAATTGTCATGTTATCTTTGCAGACTGATCTTATTGACAAGATAAAGAAAATTAACGGCTTCAAGGGAATGCTCGACTCCACACTGATTGAAGAAATAAGCCTTGGAATAAGCCATAGTTCACTCGGCGCATTAATATGCAAAAAATGGAACTTTAATGAATCACTTATTAAAACCATAGAGCTTCATCATAGACCTCACAGGGCCGAAAGTAAATATAAAGATCTGATATTCACAGTCTATCTTGCTGATATTATGGTGGAGATTGAGAATAATAAATTCAGATTTGAAATAGCCGATGATGGAGTACTTGATTTTTTTAAATTAAATGACAAAAAAAAATTTGAAGAGTATCATTTGTCTCTAAAAGAGATTTATAACACTAAAAAGAACTTTTAAAATACTTGACTTAAAATAACCCGGTAAGAATTAATTTATATAATTAATGAGCTGAATTTGAGCATATAAACTTCCGCATCCGATATTTCAGGATGTTCTTATATATTGCTGAAACAGTTCTGAATATTTTCAGTAATTGCAACTAAACCTGCTTTACAGTAAAATGTATCACCTCCGCAAGGTGATTAAAGTTGTTTTACTCTAAAAGTACGGTAAAAAATAATTACTGATAGAATCTAAAAAATATTTGAGGATTAACATGCATTTTCAGAATATAATTGCAAAACTTAATGAATACTGGTCAAATCAGGGATGTGTAATTCTTCAGGGATATGACCTTGAAGTTGGAGCCGGCACATTCAATCCTGCCACATTTCTGAAAGTACTCGGGCCTGAACCATGGAATGTTGCATACGTTGAGCCATCCAGAAGGCCTACTGACGGGAGATATGGTGATAATCCCAACAGGCTGCAGCATTACTACCAGTATCAGGTAATAATGAAGCCCTCTCCTGTAAATATACAGGATCTTTATCTTCAATCGCTTGAATACCTCGGAATAAACCTCAAAGAGCATGATGTACGTTTTGTTGAGGATGACTGGGAATCTCCAACTCTTGGTGCATCCGGTCTGGGATGGGAAGTATGGCTCGACGGGATGGAAGTAACGCAATTTACCTATTTTCAACAGTGCGGAAGCATCGATCTTGACCCGGTTTCAGCCGAACTTACATATGGACTTGAGAGGATCTGCACATATATACAGGAAGTGGATAGTGTTTTCGATATTTCATGGAATGAAAGATTTTCATACAGAGATATACATCATAGAAGTGAATTTGAATTTTCTCATTACAATTTTAACATTGCAGATACAGATATGTATTTTAAATTGTTTGATATGTACGAAAAAGAGTGCCTTTCCATACTTGAATATTCTGAAACTAAAATTGTGCTCCCCGCTTACGATTTTGTGTTGAAATGTTCTCACGCTTTTAATATGTTAGATGCCAGAGGAGCAATCTCGGTAACCGAAAGGGTCGGTTATATTACCCGCGTAAGAAATATTGCAAGAAAATGTGCAGAAAGATACGTAGAAATCCGGGAGGAGATGGGCTACCCATTACTGAAGTCTAAATCAACACAGGGGGTCTGATGAACCAATCCATCAGAATGCTTGATGAATTCTTAAAGAGAAATGATAAATTCATAATTTCTACACATGAAAGTCCTGATGCGGATGGTCTTGGCTGTGAGATTGCTTTTTTCGATTTCCTGAAACAGATGGGAAAAACAGTAATGGTTCTTAACTCAGACCCTGTACCGGAAATATGCCAATTCCTTGATATAGATAATGAATTAACAGTTCTCGAGGACGAATCACAGCTCCCCTCCGACATACATGAATATGCCCAGTTTGTACTCGACACGAATGATTACAACAATATAGGTTCAGCCTATAATGTTTTGAGTACCAGAGTAAAAGAGTACTTTATAATTGATCACCACCAGGACAGTGACCAGAACAAAATCGATATAAATTTTATAAAAGTAGAAGCCGCTTCCGCTTCAGAGATAATTTACGCCATAATCGCGCACTACAAAAAGGAACTGAATTTTAAAACCGCACAGGCTCTGTTTACCGGAATTGTATTTGATACAGGTTCATTCAGGTACCCGAAAACAACTTCAGAAACATTTAAAATTGCATCCCATCTTGTAAGTTTTGGAGTTGATCCGTTTAAAGTTTACGAGAATCTGTATGAAAGTAATTCTCTTTCGAGCTTTCAGTTAAGAGGGAGAATTCTGGCATCAATGGAAATTCTTGAAGACGGGAAAATGATCTCCATGAAGCTCACTCCGCAGATGGTGATTGAAACACACGGTTCATTCTCCGAGGGAGAGTCTACAATCAACTCGCCTTTTACAGTAAAAGGAGTGGTCGCAAGCCTTCTGGTTAAGCAGGATGTTGACGGACCGGTAAAAATCAGCATGAGAACAAAGGGGAATCTTGATGTTGCAGCGCTGGCCATAAAAAACGGCGGAGGCGGCCACAAGAATGCCGCCGGATATAAAACAAAACTCCCCTTTGATGAAGCATTTGAAAAAGCTGTAAAAGACATGAAAGAATTCTTTAAATAATACCCTTCAGATCAATTTTAGACTCAACCCTCGCTCCGGCAGATGCCACTGCAAGTGATGCAGCGTAACTTGCGATTTTACCCGAGATTTCAATACTCCTGCCAGAACTAAGTCCATAAAGAAATCCTGCAGCATACATATCCCCGGCACCATTAGTATTAATAACATTTGTTTTAACAGCATCAACTTTCACAATTTCATTTCCCGATTTTATAATACTCCCTTTTGCTCCGAGTTTTACTATTGCTATATCGGAAAAGCCGGATAACACTTTAAGAGCCTCTTCATCTCTTTTCCCTGTAAATGCTGCAGCCTCCTCTTCATTGACAAAAATAATATCAGCAAATTTTTCAGCAACATCTGTAAAAATATTTTTTATTCTTCCCACCAGCGCAGGATCTGCAAGATCTACAGATATCAGAGTTCCGCTCTCTTTTGCTACCTTCATAGACCTGTAGCAGACATCTCTTAAATTCTCCGGCTCAAAAAGATAACCTTCAAGATGGAGAATAGAACTGTTTTCCATAACAGAATAGTCTATTTCATCCGCAGAGAGTTCAACAGCTGCACCAAGGTGAGTAGCAAAAGTTCTTTCCGAATCGGGTGTGATAAAAGTAATCGCATGGCCCGTCATCCCCTTTCCTTTACGTATAAAAGAAGTTACGCCCGCCTCAACAGTTTTGTCAATATAAGTTGCAGCATAATCATCAGAGGCCACCCTCCCGATGAATGAACACTTACCTCCCATCATAGCCATTCCGGCTATAGTATTAGCGCAGCTTCCTCCGGGAGCGACATGAATCTTCATGCTCTGTAAAAGTTTAAATATCTCCATGCTCCGTTCTGCATCAACAAGGTGCATCTCACCTTTTTTTAAACCGAGTGAACTGATAAAGCTGTCATCAACCTCAACCATAAAATCAAGTAATGCCGAGCCTATACCTGTAACATCATAAACTGATTTTTTTAATTGCATTTCTTACCTCAAAAATTATAATACATCAATCGGACCTTCAATTTCACCGCGGATAAACTGTTTCGAATATTGATCGATCTCACGGAAAAATTCTTCAGTTTCCATATAGCAGACAAATTTACCTGAATATAATAAGGCGATTCTGTCAGCGGTTTTTTTTGCTACTTTTAAATCATTAGTCACAACAATGGATGCAGTACTTAATGAGCTTTTTATTTCAAGCAGTAAATCTGCAATTGAATCGGAAAGTATGGGATCAAGGCCTGCCGTAGGATCATCATAAAGAATTACATCCGGCTGCATGCAGACTGCCCTGGCAAGCCCTACTCTTTTCTGCATACCTCCGGAAAGTTCCGATGGGAGTTTACTATCCGCACCCTTAAGACCAACCCTCTCTATAGCGGAACTTACTCTTTCATTTACTTCCTCTTCAGGAATACCCATTCTTCTCAGGCCGAAAGCGGTGTTATCAAAAACATTAATTGAATCGAATAGTCCGCCTTTCTGAAAAACATATGCCATTTCACAATGCTGTAATTTTTTGTTATCCGTTTTTTTATTCCGGTTAAAAAGCTCCTTAATATTTCTTCCATTTATCTTAATCTCTCCCGGATAGTCCCTGATAAGACCGGCAATAGTCTTTAGCAAAACCGATTTACCCGAACCGTTTTTACCCATAATTGCCAGAGTTTCCCCCTGATTTACCTGAAACGAAATATCATCAATAATAACTTTACCGGAGAAAGATACTGAAAGATTTTTAACACTTATCATTCTTACACCATATTATTAAATAACACTATCAGTACTGATTCTTCAGGTTTTCCTGTATAGAGTACAATATATTCAGGTATGAAATATACCGCTCTTCATGGATAACGCCATCTTCCACAAGCCGTTTTACCTCGCATCCCGGTTCATGGTCATGGGTACACGGCCTGAACCTGCAGTTTAATCCTGCTTCGCGAAAATCATCAAAATAATTACCCAGGTCATCAGGTTCAATATCAACTAAACCAAACTCTCTGACACCTGGAGTATCAATCAGTTCGGTGCCGTCATCAGCCCTGACCATTTTTACATTCGTAGTTGTATGTTTCCCTTTACCTGAACTCTCGGAAACTTCATTTGTCTTTAAATCTACTCCCGGATAAATACGGTTAAAGAGAGATGATTTTCCTACACCGGAATAGCCGATAAGGAGTGATCTTTTCCCGGATACTTCTTTCTTGAATTCGCTCATTCCTTTTCCGGTCAGTGCACTGACAAATTTAATATTTATATCTGCTCCTTTATAATATGAACGGACATACGCGGATTCACCTTTCTCCATAAGATCAGCTTTGTTTACACATAGAAGAACAGGAATTTTACCTCTTTTACTCCGGATAATTATTCTGTCAACGAACCTCAGGTTTAATTTCGGGTTTGTGAATGCCTGTACCGCTATGACCTGATCCAGATTACACGCAATTATATCCTCACGCGAACGGACCCCATCCTTACGGGTAAAAGTATTCTTCCTCTCCAGGACTGATTCGATAATTCCAAGCCCTTCTTTGTTTATTGAAAGTTTAACAATATCCCCAACAGCTACGGGATTAGAGTAATTACTCGAACCTGTTTTCATTTTACCGCGGAGGACAGAGTTAACCTCCCCCCCGTCAAACAAAACAGTATAAAATCTTCCAAAAACTTTTACAATTATTCCTGTCATTTTCCTCAAAAAAAATTAAAGTTTTAACATCAATTAGCCGATAAGATATTTATAAGTGATGATGTGATAATTCCCTCCCGTTCTTATCATGTCATTAACTTGACACTGCAAAAGAAGAAGGCAGGATAGCCGCCCAGCTATTCTGCTTTCTTTATTTAATTTTCTTCAGCAGGAATTTTATCAAGAATTACAGGTGTGAACTCATGTAAATCACCAGTGAGTCCTCCAAAAATCCCGGCACCCACTACTGTAAATTTAACCCTGTACATCATTCCTTCATGAATATTAATCAAATTACCGGAGAGTTCTGTTCTTTTCGTTTTGCCGGAAATATCAAATTCAACATCTACATTTTCAGAATCATAAAAAACAATTTTTTCGAATATCCTGTCTAAATATTTAAGCCTTAGATTTAATACAATAGTATTATTTTTGTAATTGTCAATATTTACAATTATCTCGGAAATCAGCGGATTTCCATTATCTGCTGAAAAAGATAATGTTGTAATTAAAATAAATAATGCTGTAATTAATTTTTTCATCTATGCCTTTAAGAATTTTATTCAGTGTATATTAAGCATGGGAACTAACAGTAAACGTGTCAATTATATTTGACGCATGTATATAAATTTAACGGGACGGTTCTGCAGAAGTATATTTTTAGTAATAGAGGTAAATAACTGGTAAAACAAATACGGATGATTGTTACTCACTTATCATGATTGATATCATCAATTAATTTGCCCAGTTTTTTATTTTTATTAATCCTGTTATTAATAACTTCAATAACAAGCCAGAAAATTACAACTACCCAGAACATATTTACTATTTGTGCCATAATTTCCGACCTCCTCAATACTATTATATTAAGCAATATTCATGCCATTATTTTCAAATAAATTTTTATACTTAACCCCTGATTATATCAGGAGTTTCTATATATTTTTATTATTAAAAAAATATATTAATTTTATCGGATGGATAAATGCGCACAAAGTGTATCAATTTTACTACAACTTCCCCTTGATATAAATTTAGATTGATAGTAAAGTATATATAGTTAATCATTGTTCATTTTAAACTTTTAAGGAATGGCGTGCTTCATTCAGCTTTAAAGTTCGAATCTCTGCCATAAAATGCATTCCTGCCCTGCTCCGGCAGAAGGCAGATTACAGTTTTAAAAGTATTATGAAGCTGTCAGGTTATTGTATTAATTTTAGAAAACAATATTTCAATGGAAGTAATAGCGATAAAAATTTTGAGGTACGATGAAAATAGATAAAGAAAGTATTATGAAAGACCAGCGCGCGTGGATGATTAAAGAACATCTGATCGCACGAGGTATTGCTGATAAAAAAGTACTGGATATTATGAGCAATTTACAACGGGAGAAATTTGTTCCCTCCAAATATATGGTTGATTCATATGGTGACCACCCGATACCTATAGGGCATAACCAGACAATCTCACAGCCTTATATTGTTGCCTTAATGAGTGAACTATGTGAATTTAAGGGCGATGAAAAGGTTCTTGAGATAGGATGCGGCTCCGGATATCAGGCAGCGATTCTTTCAAAACTTGCAGATAAGGTTTTCAGTATTGAGAGGATAAAACCTCTTGCTGAAAATGCGGCGCGTGTCCTTAAAGAACTGGGATGTGAAAATGTAAAAGTAATGCATAATGACGGGTTCAATGGACTTATAGAAGAGAGCCCATTTGACGTCATCATTCTTACTGCAGCACCTGAAGTGATACCCATATCTCTCATTGACCAGCTGGCGGAAGGAGGGAGACTTGTAGCCCCTGTTGGCAATACAGTGCAGCAGCTCATCAGACTAAAAAAAAATAACGGAAGCATAACAACTGAAACAATTACTTATGTAAGTTTTGTGCCCATGGTCAAAGGCTATAATTAATAATTGACAAATTTTAAAAAAATAAACCTCTTTATTAAAATGAATAAATTAAGATCAGGTGTTGCTATTGCTGTATAATAAAAATGAAAAATACCCTTTCCTGAACGAACGGTTATCAAAAGAAGCTCATATTGAAGAAGTATTAGCTGAAATTGAAACAAATCAGAGAATCTGGTTAAAAACCCATACCGGTGAGCTTTCCACAGTGGAGAGCCTTAACGAATCGAGAAATATCAAAATGCCTCTTACGCAAAAGCGGCTGATGAATATTCAATATCTCATTGACCTTCTGATGAAAGATCATCCGTCAGAGATTAAACCTGTATATTCATTTAAATTTATTATAAATCCCGAGAATAAAAATCTGACCATCGAAGAAAAAATGGAAGTCACTTTCATGATGAGAGAAAGTGATCACAGCCAGTTGCAGGCCGAAAGAGATAAACAATCTGCTGAAAGTCTTATCGAATTACTTGTAAGTTTCAGGCTTTTCAATCTTACCAAATTATTAAAAAAAGCAAAAAACAGAAACCACCTTGCAATGATTGTCAAAAGTCAGCTGGGTACAAATATTTTCACCTTTAAAAATTTTTCACTGGATAAAAACGGGCTTGAACTGGTTGAAGATTACTGTTTTCACAAGAATAATTATGACTCAGTAAAAAATAAAATTGATCTCGACGGGATTAAACAGGTAATAACAGCAAATGAACCCGCAATAGACCGCCGCCTTAAGAATTTTGGAATACTCAATTCATCAATCAGCGATTACCGGGACAATAAACTTGAATATATACTTAACATTCTTACAGGTGATCTCGCACCCTCAATAGAAAAAAAAAGTATAGTAGAAGTAAAAAATTTTAAACACTTAAGAGATTGCATTCTAAAGGTGGACAAACTTCTGGATCCTGTCATTATGCTTGATGGAGAAATGATGAAACATCTTGAGGAAAATTTTATCACCACCGAAAAAGATATAATTTCACTTTTTGAAAATATGACCGGCGATTCACTCGCCAGATGGGAAGCAGAAAAATCCGCTTCAGGTAAAATAATACTTCATCCTTATAATAATGTTAAATATCTGATTGATCCGTCACAGTTTCTGGATAAATATGAAACTTTCACTAAATCAATTATTTACAGCGAGGATAGTCCGGAAATAAGTGAAAGCCAGCGTGACAGCAAAATTTTTACAACGGATATGCTCACGGAAGCTGGTAATAATATACTTAAGAAAGAACAGACTGCTTTGAAGCTTTTTACAAATGAAGATAGTATACAGAAACTAAGACTTCTCATTAATGAATATCAGGATTTTAAAAGATCACTCATAGCAATGAGAAACGCAAGTAAAAGTGATTCAGAAGAAAAAACAGGAGCTTCTTTTCTGGCAAGAATAGCAAATTCTATAATAATGCTTTTTACCAAAAAAGAGAAGAATTATGCTCTTAACCCGGCAAAGAAAGGATCAGTCAGAGCTAAAAAAACGAAGACAGAAATATCATCTGAAACAAGAGATCTTTATAAAGAAATTTCTTTAAGAAAATCCCCCCTTCTTCCAATTTCTGACTTTATAGAAATAAAGCCTGACAACGAAAGTAAAATTGAAAAATTAATAACCGAAATGCGGAGTAATAATTTAAAAATTATCATTCCGATTTATAATGCAAGACAGATGCTTTATGCCCAGAGAAGTAAAAAATATCTTTTATCAGATGTTGAATATCTTATGGTGGACCCGGAAAAAGCGTCATCACCGGAAAGTATAAGAGATTACATTGATTCAATTACCGGGTATAAACTTAAAGAGGATACTATTTCTGGAAGCGCCCTGTTCAGTATAGAGAAATACCTTATGTCAATATACAGGCAAAACAGGGCAAAAATGAAACGTGATAAAAATAAATAGAAAGTACGAAACTATTCAGCTCCGCCCATACTGCATCCTGAACATCCCTGGCACGATGACGGTGTGGTTTCAGAACCGGGATTGTCTTTTTTTGATTTGTAATCATTAACATAAAAACCGGCACCTTTGAATATAACTCCGGCTGAATTGAAAACTTTACGTACAGGCTTGCCGCACTTAACACAGTCCTTAACAGGTGCATCGCTCATTGATTGAAATACTTCAAACCTGTTTTTACACTCAAGACATTCATACTCATATGTGGGCATGGTATCACCTCAATTTAATTTGACTCATAACAAAAAATCATAACTTCTTAAAATTCACTGTAAGTGTTTTCTCTCTTTACTTTATACTGTAAAGGGAAATTTTAATACCTGCTTACAGGCAGTTATCAAAAACCTTTATACCATGCATTAAGTCAATAAAAAAATCGCTATAAAATACGGGGATTTTCAATATTTCCAATTGTGTAATTAAGCGCTGTAAGAGAAAATTTATCTTTAAGATAGTAAATATTCTCTTTTTTCATTCCAATGAACTCCTCTTTCATTTTATCCGGTATTATAATAGATATATTCTTTTCGGCGTTGCCGGCATCAATTGAATTTTTAATAACATTTTCAAGGATTCCGCGTTTATATCTCGATTTTATCATAAATCCCAACGCTACATGATATGGTCCTGCGACAACATTTCCGCCGCTGAGATCCATCGGATGCAGCCCCATTCGTATAACATTAATACCCTTTTCAATAAACATTCCGTACATTACAGAACATAAATCAACCGCACCCTCAATGGTTAGAGGTACAAATTTATTTTCATTAAACAATTTCTCCATCGCTGTATCCTTTAAAACCACAGCAGGATAAATTCGCACATCATCCGGCAGCAGTTCAACAGTTCTGGCAGCAGAGTTAATTGATCTTTCATAACTATCAGAAGGAAGTCCCGGCATGAGCTGAATTCCCACCCTGAACCCGGATTCCTTCAGCAGCAAAACAGCATCAGTTACATTTGCCGAGCTATGCCCTCTGCCCGATGCCTCAAGTACTTCGTCTGAAAAAGACTGGACTCCAAGCTCGACTGTCTCTACATGATATTTTTTGAGAATCGCCAGCTTCTTCCTGTCAATATAGTCAGGGCGTGTAGAAATTCTTACAGAGTCTATTATTCCGCGGTCAATGTAGGATTGAACTGCGGAAAGATATTCTATCTGTTCACCTGCCGGGATAGCAGTAAAACTCCCTCCGAAAAAAGCAATTTCAATCTTTTCAACCGTTTCAGGTATCGCGGAAAGATAACTTTCAACAGTTCCATGTAGAGATTCTGAAGAGACTTTATCACTTACTCCGGTTACTCTCCATTGATTACAGAAAACACAGCAATGAGGGCATCCTGAATGAGGGATAAATACAGGTATAGTTATCTGCTTTTTAGACATTATATAAAACTTAAAGATCACTCAGGTTAAATTTCCAGTATGGCCCTTCTCTTACGAAGTCGAGTGCGATTCCGCTTTCAGTTTTAATGGAAGCACTGTTTCCCTGGATATCAATTGATACAATACTCTCTTTGAAATACCTGCCAAGTTTTACGCCTGTTGCATCTGAAAAAAAATATAAATCAACAGCTTCGGATGGTTTCAAATCCTTTAGTTTTTCCTGCGAGTAACCGTATTTTTCGGAGAGTATTAAAAGCTGATCACTGTGCATTTCTTTTATCAGCAGATTAAGTTTACTGATCTTGCGCAGGCTTGATTCGCTCAGGCAATTAACTATTTGCTCACTATCGTTCTTTTCGACGGCGTATTTAATTACATTAAAAGATTGGAAAGGAGTCAGAAGCCCGTTACTGCTGCACGACATCAGGATTCCGAGCACGACCGGTAAAAAAAATTTCAGGATATGCATACATATCCATTATCAGTTTTATCAATAATCATGTTATCAATAAGCCTTGTAGTTCCCCAGAATGCGGCAACGGCTACGACAGCTTTGCCTTCAATTTTTTTTATGTAGCTCAAATCTTCGTATCTCACCATTGATACATAGTCGATACTGTCGGGAGAACCTTCCTGTATTACTGATCTTATACTATCAGTAATTATCTTAACATCTCTCTCTCCTGAATCAATAAGTTTTCTGCATGCCTGAAGACTTCTGTTCAACGCCAAAGCATCCTTTCTTTGTTTTTCATTTAAGTGTTTATTTCTGGAACTCATTGCAAGGCCGTCACTCTCTCTGATTATTGGCGCCACTATTATCTTAATAGGAAAATTTAAATCAAAAACCATCTTCTCGATGCTGACCACCTGCTGGATATCTTTCTGCCCGAAAGCTGCAACATCAGGCTGAACAATATTAAACAGCTTGCTTACAACAGTGAATACGCCTTTAAAGTGGCCCGGTCTGCTTGCACCGCATAAGTTGTCAGTAAGCAGGCCTACATCAACCGTTGTTAAATTGTTTTGATACATTTCTTTATCGTCCGGAATAAAAAGAAGGTCAACTCCTCCTTTTTCAGCCATTTCCATATCACGCTCAAGATTTTTAGGGTATCCATTAAAATCATTAAGATCATTAAATTGAAGTTTATTAACAAAAATACTCATAACAACATATTCAGAATTTTCTCTGCCGATCTTTACCAGGCTTATATGTCCCTGATGAAGAAAACCCATCGTCGGAACAAATCTTATTATTTTATCCTGCCTTTTTGCAGCTTTAACTTCCGCTCTCACATCATCTATTTTATAAACAATTTTCATAATTACGCTCTCATAATTTATAATGTTTATTCCGCAACTTATCAAAAAATGACAGTGAAATTCTTTCCCGGCACGCCTGCTACGCGACGGGAAACATCTTGATATCCGGATTCTGATAAGTTACATTATTTTCATTGACTATATTTTTTAAATAAATTATTATTCAAGATATTTTTTTGTTATCCAAAAAAAATGACTGTTTGAAACTAATGCGGTTTCGTTATTGAATTACATCGTTTTTATATTCACTTATTCCAAAAAAAAATAATAAAGATAAAAATTCAGTAAATTATATCTTCACAGATCTATTCATAATAAATATAGAGGCTAATTAATGAGTATTACTATTTCCAACAAAGCTATGATACTAACAAGTGATGAGAACCTGATCCAATTGATAAAAAATATACTTCTGGAAATTAATGTCGATCAATATTCTGAAAACAATTCTCTCTCATCATTAGCATCAATAAAAAAAAGATTGCTTGAAGAGGGGAACCTCTCTTTTTTAAAAAAGGATGTTCTTACACTTATTCAGCAAAACGGTTACCCGCTCATTACTGTTATAGACATTAAAATTAATCCGGGAGCAGAAGCAGTACATGAAAATTTAAAAATTCTCAAAACTCTTTTATTGTCATACATCATCATTATGCAGAGCGAGCAATATAAAAATATTTCATGCAATGTTTCAATTCTTATGGGAAAAAATGAATACAACCAGTTTAAAATTACAAATAAACACCCGCAAAATTTTCTCAGCATTTTAAAAACAAACGACGAACGTCTTAACAACATCATTCACGAGTACACCACTAACAGCGAAAAATTTAAAAGAAATTTTAACATATTAATTACTGACGGTGAACAGGAGCCTTCTCTTATAAAATCAGAACTTATTCTTTTCATCAACATGATCAAGTCAAAGGAAAAACTAAGAGGCAAACTTGTGCCGGATAAACCTGCTCCAAATGCCGGGCCGAAAATTGACGCAGCTCATCCGGCGGATATTGTTTTACGATCAGGAAAAATCTGTTTTAAAAACGGTGATACCCCTTATGAGTATGATGATAAATTAAATCTGAACGAGAGAGAGATCTACATATTGGGAAACTTCACAAGCTATACACGGCTGGATGTTATTGACAGATTATTACATCTGATAAGAACAGGCTTCGGCGATGAAATGAATTTAAAAAAAGGAGACCTGTTTATTATAAACATTCCGAATCAGAGCATAATAGATTCAACTACACCGATTACACTGGCGCAGCTGCTGTCAAAAGAGCTGCAGGACTATAAAAATATAAGAATAAAAACCAGTCCGGGACATTACAAAACAATGCAGCAGTCACAAGGATTCAGTATGATACAACGGAATGTGATAATAACAGATGTATAATACCGGACTGAATTGCCGGGAATAAGCTGCAGGATTCAATCATATCGGGTAAAGGAATACCTTACTGAATCATGCCCGACGAGTTTAGAAATATCTTCAATAAAAACTTCAGACGGAAAAATATTGAATGCTGAATGAGCTCTGATAGTTTTCGTTTCATTATGATCTTTAACATGAAAAAATAAAGGGCAATTCCCTTTGTGCTTTTCAATCACTTCTTTTATTTTAACAATTACATCATCATCAACTCCAAGAGAATCAAGTTTAATATGAATTGCCGACGCAGCATCACGCCGTACTTCTTTGAGTGATTTAAGGCTATTGGCCAGTATTTTTTTTGGTTTATCTCCTTCCATTTCAACCCGGCCGGTAACCATAACAGGTTCGCCGCAGTTGATGAGAGTATCGAACTTATCAAGCACTTTTGCAAAAATCAAAATTTCAATTGATCCATTAAGATCTTCGAACAGGCCGGTTGCATACTGTTTACCATTTTTTTGTGATCTCTTTACTACTACATTACTTATAATACCGACAATAGAAATATCATTGGCGCAGTTCTTTTCACATATTTCAGCTAATGTATATGAAGGGAACGAACTGATCTCTTTTTCAAATCTGGCAAGTGGGTGGCCGGAGAGATAAAGCCCGATAACCTCTTTCTCAAAATTTAACTTTGTATTATCTTTCCATTCAGGTACAGCGGGAAGATCATTGGATATTTTACTGTTATCACGAGATGAGTCCATACTGAACAGATCTCCCTGCCCCGACGCTATATCCTGCTGATATTTCCGCGACAAGTCAATTATAAGATCTATTGATTCAAAAAGCTGCGCCCTGTTTTTATGAATCTCGTCGAATGAACCGGATTTAATAAGAGCTTCCAGTACGCCTTTATTTACAACTGACAATTCAACATTTTCAAGAAACTGTTTCAGTGTTGTAAACGTTCCACATTTCTTTCTTGTTTCAATTATATTTTCAATCGCTTTTTCACCGAGGCCCTTAATCGCTCCGAATCCGAATCTCAATGATTTATCTTCAATAGAAAAATCATAAAAACTGCCGTTGATCGAAGGAGGAAGGACTTTAATTCCGGATTCCCTGGAGTCATTTATATACTGGATTACATCATCCTGTTTATCCGGAGCAGCTGAAAGAAGTGCTGTCATATACTGGAGGCGGTAATGAGCTTTCAGATATGCGGTCTGGTATGTTACAAGCGCATATGCTGCAGAATGCGATTTATTAAATCCGTATTCACCGAATTTTTTGATCATATCATAAAGTTCTACAGCAATCTTTTTATCTATATTTTTCTTTTCTGCTCCCTGTAAAAACTTGGTTTCAAGATTAGCAATAATATCCATTTTTTTCTTTCCCATCGCCTTACGGAGTTTATCCGCTTCAGGAAGGGTAAATCCGGCAATTATCTGGGATATAAGCATAACCTGTTCCTGGTAGACCACAACTCCCAGTGTATCCTTTAAAACAGGTTCAAGGGTCGGATGAGAATACCTTACAAGTTCAGGTTTCTTTTTCCTCTCAATAAAATCATCAACCATTCCGGAACCAAGCGGTCCCGGCCTGAACAATGCTACAATTGCTATTATATCTTCAAATTCAGTGGGACCAAGTCTCCGGATTATATTCTGCATTCCGGAACTTTCCAGCTGGAATACACCTTTGGTGTCAGCACGCTGCAGTAATTTATATGTTGCTTTATCATCAAGCGGTATATTAATTATATCTACAAAATCGCCGGTAGTTTCTTTAATTAATTTTATGCATTTATCTATAATGGTAAGGTTTCTTAATCCGAGAAAATCCATCTTAACCAGTCCGGCCTGTTCAAGGGTGTTCTTTTCATACTGGGAAGATATACTTCCGTCCTTGTCCTTGTAGAGCGGAACGTAATCAGTCAAAGGGCCTTTTGAAATAACGACTCCCGCAGCGTGTTTGCCCGCAGAACGGGTGAGTCCCTCAAGCCTTAAAGATATATCGATTAATTTTTTCCCGATTTCAGTGTCAGATACTTTTTTAAGCTCGGGAGATGTCTCAATTGATTTCTTTAATGTATCTTCTTCAATAAGTTTGCTTATAGCATTGGATTCAGCGAAAGGGATATCAAGCGCCCTTGCCACATCTTTTACTACCGCTTTAGCTTTCATCTTATTGATTGTGATAATCTGACTTACATGGTCTTCGCCATATTTCTGTTTAACATAATCGATGACCTCTTCGCGCCTCTCAGCACAGAAATCCAGATCCATATCAGGCATTTCATTTCTATCGGGATTCAGAAATCTCTCGAACAGAAGATTATACCTCAGAGGGTCAAGAGCTGTAATACCAAGACAATACGATATTATAGATCCGGCAGCAGATCCTCTCCCCGGACCTACCGGTATATTTACTGAACGCGCATACTTTATAAAATCCCAGACAATTAAAAAATACCCTGAAAATTTCATGTTTGTAATAACTGAAAGCTCGTAATTTATTCTGTCTGCGACTGCTGAAGGTATATTTGCGCCATATATTTTTGAGGCGCCTACATCAACCAGATGCCGCAGGTATGAGTCGAGGTTAAATCCTTCTGGAACTTCAAAGTTCGGAAGAATAGGATTGCCGAGATCCAGTTCAAGATCAATCATATCAGCTATTTTACATGTATTAAAAAGCGCATCCGGATAATCGGAAAATATTTTCCGCATTTCATCAAAACTTTTCAGGTAAAACTGATCTGATGAAAATCTCATTCTGTTATCATCATTCATGGTTTTACCTGTCTGAACACAAAGCAAAACCTCATGAGAATAAGCGTCATCTCTTTCCACATAATGTGCGTCGTTGGTTGCAATAAGAGGTATATTCAGTTCTGACGAAATTTTAATGAGTTCGCTATTGGCAATCTCCTGCTCTTTAATACCATGATACTGAAGTTCCAGATAAAAATTTTCCGCTCCGAACAGTTCTTTGTAGCGTCCTGCGAGATCTCTTGCCTCTTTGAGTTTACCTCTTAGAATATTTCTCGGAATCTCTCCGGCAATACATGCTGATGAAACAATAAGCCCCTCAGAATATTTTTCAAGAGACTCCATGTCTATTCTCGGTTTGTAATAAAAACCTTCCAGATAACCGATAGAAGATAACTTCATTAAATTCTGATAACCGGCCAGATTTTTCGCCAGTACAATAAGATGATGCGCATTATCTTCTTTGTCACCGCGGATAGATTCTTTTTTAAACCTCGATCCTGGTGCTACATAAAATTCCTCGCCGATGATAGGTTTAATTCCGGCTTTTTTTGCTTTCTGGTAAAATTCAATCGCACCGAACATATTGCCGTGATCTGTAATAGCGACAGCAGGCATTCCGAATTTAACGGCTTTATCCACCAGTTTGTTGACAGTGATAGCGCCATCTAGAATGGAATAATCCGAGTGATTATGTAAATGTACAAAATCCATATTTTTCCTGGTAATTGTATTTCTTTCTAATGAGGTTTAGCGGACAAATTCCCTTTAAATGCCCCCGGAAGGGGGCTTTTTAATTATAAAGGTATTATTATTGGAGGAGACATAATTTCAAGTATTAATTAGCAAAAAAACAATTAAAACTAAATTTTCTCAGATATTACTCTGCAACTTCTATGAGATTATTTCTTACAGAAACTATATCTCCATTTACAAGTCCCAAAATAACAGTATCGCCTGCAAATGCGGGTGAAGTCTTAATTTTACTGCCGAATGTACTTTGCCAGAGAATATTCCCGTTAAGAGGATTCAAAGAAAAAACAGTTTTATCACTGGCAACGACTATACTTCCGAAAGCATAAAGAGGACTGCTCTTGACAGGATAAGAAGACTTAAACTGCCAGTTTAATTTTCCTGTTGCATCGTTCAAAGAATAAACATAACCATCCTCTGAACCGAAATATATACTCTTTGCAACTACCACCGGGCTTGAATAAATTGCACCGCCGGATTTAAATGTCCAGATAATATCTCCATCATCAAGAGAAATCGCATAAAATGTTCCGGAGTAACATCCAAAATAAATAATGTCGTTATGAATAAGAGGGGTTAATGTTATTACCCTCTCATCAATTTCAGTAGACCAGTTTTTGTCGCCATCAGATGAATCAAGGGAATAAAGTTTCAGTGCATCCGTTGCGATGATAAGGCTGTTTTTTACAATCAGAAGAGAATTATAAATTGCTTCATCAAGATCATTATCCCAGATTTTTTTTCCTTTCAAATCGTAGGCTTCTACAACACCGAATCCTGTGGCGAGAAATATTTTACCATCCGATATTACAAGCTCGGATTTAAAAAGAAGCGGACCGCCAACCTTAACCTGCCAGTTTACCTTTCCGTTTGATGAATCAATTGAATAAAGTATTCCATCAACATCCACGGTGTAAATATTATTTTCATAAACAACCGGTTTTGATTCGAATCGCTTCGAGATTTTTTTAGAGAGTATAACCATTCCGGAATTATTCATTATTACAATATAACCATTTTCGGAACATAGAAAAATTCTGTCTTTATAATATACAGGTGCAGCACTTATCGGTGTCGCTAATGGACTCACCCATTTTACTCTTTCGAGCTTCTTGCTTTTTTCCATGGATGCTGATAAAGTATATGTATCTCCGGCTTTGACCTTTAATTTTGAATTGAAGTCTACAAAACCTGACGCAATTATTCTTACAGAATAATTTACATCGGGACGCACTTCCTGTTTAAATTCAGTGTAGCCTTTGAATTTTGAATCAATATAAATTTTCCCACCTTTTATGGGAGATTTCACAATCAGAAAGGTTTTTGTTTCGGGAATGATTTCTTCAGCTGTAACTACGATTTTTGAAGTATTACTTTTGATGATTTCATTATCCTTATTATCGGTTAAAATGACTCGCCAGTAATACTCTCCCGGTTCACTAAAAGGAACAGTACTTTCGTTCCTATTTTTAAGATTAATAGTTTTAGCCCCGGAAAAATCTGAATTTTTTGATATCTGAAGTTTATAACTGCCGGTTAATTCAGTTTTCTTCCAGCTGAATAGAACATCCAGTTTTTTTACATTAGACGGAATTTTTATATTCTCGTTCTCCGCAGGTGAAAGCAGTGTCAGGTTTTCATTAATCACAATTTCAAACTCACCCGTATTTGAATACGGAACCGTTTCACCTGAACCGATCAGTCCTTCAACACGCCAGAAATATTTCCCTGCAGGCATTTCTTTTTTAATTTCGGCAAAATTTACTTTTCTATGCTGCTCGGCAACTTCACTTTTAAATTCCGCATCTCTGGCAATTTCAACTTCGTATGATGAAAATGACGGGTCGTTATTCCAGCTTAAAACAAGGCCTTTTGACTTAACTACAGAAACATCGATTTTTTCACCCTTCCCTGGACTTATGAGCACAGGCGGATTAATAACCTTAAGTTTTTCAATATTAAACAATGATACAGAACCTGTTTTGACAATCTGCTCACCGCCGATATTGATATTGCTGTTTACTCTCCAGAAATACGCACCCTGGTTGAAGTTATCAATCGTAATATTTTTAAGAGGTGTGTTGATTTTATTTATGAAAGTATTAAAATCTTTATCCTGTGAAATTTCAAGTATATAATCCGATGCGAGTGTATCTTCACTCCACTTGAATGAGACTGAGTTTTGTGAAACTGAATGTTTAATTATTTCGTTAGACTGGGGTGAAATGAGTTTAACCGGTTTTCTATAAACTAAATTAAATTTCCCTGTCTCACTGAATTCAATCTGTTTATTATCTTCATTCAGCGCTGATATTCTCCAGTAATAAACTCCGGCTTCAAGATTTATCTTTGCTGTATTTTGAGCCAGCGCCTTCTGAGAAGACAGAATTTTTTTAAACGATCTGTCCTTGCTTATTTCCCAGGTAATATTCTTAAAATTTCCTGTCAATCCCCAGGCAAATGATACTTCTGATCTCTGATCTTCAGTTATATAGTACCTGTTTGGAGCCGGTTCGTTTAAATTAAACTTAAGCTGGAGAACCGTTGTTTCTTTCCGGTCAGATGATATAACAGCTTTTTCATTTGTTTTTATCAGAGTCTCTCCGGTTCCCGATTTAACTTTTGCAGTACCATCCGAAACTGTCAGGTCAAGTTCCCTATTTTCAAGCTGTGTCAGCTGAATATTACTCTTATCAATTGAGACTGTTGCGTCCTGGGATTTTATATTAATAGCAGCTATATCTGTACCCTGGACCCCGGATCTGTTTGCTGAAATAGATCCCTGTTCAAAATTGATATTAATTGCATTCTCCAAAGTTGACAGCATAATCATACTGTTCTCTTCAATATTAATATCAGTACCGTCCAGCAGATGGATAACAGCCTCAGACAAATCCGACGTTCTTATTGAATCATTATTATAAACGGGATAATTCTGTTCAATACCTTCCCATACAACCTGAGCCTGATATTTTCTCTGGGCAACTTCACGTTTAAATGTGATTGTTCCAATCTGTCTGACATTTCCAGCATCAATTTTTTTATTAAAATCAGCGTACAGGAGAACTGAAAATGTGGTTATGATAATAACACTGATACCTGTAAAGAGTGTATCATTAGTCAAGAATTTCATATTTCACTTCACCTTCTTCACCTGCTTCTTCAGTCGGTTTACCCTTCATTTCAATACCAACCAGTTTCCTCATCTCCTCCAGTGTTTTAGGAGAAGCCGGGTCATCGAGTCTGCCAAGTACCGCATAAATCTGCTGCGGCTCGCTTTTCCCTTTTACTTTTATTTTCTGCATAGGTTCAAGTCTGAATATATTTTTTATTTCCTGGTAAGTATCCGCAGATACAAGGATGTCAGTTCCAAAAGGTTTATTTAGAGATTCAATTCTTGATGCGAGGTTAACTGTATCTCCGATAACGGTATACTCCATTCTTTCGTTAGACCCGATCTGACCGGCAAGTACCGGCCCGGTGTTTAGACCGCATCCGATTTTAATAATCGGTTTCTTATCACCGCCGCGGCCTTTGTTAAACTCAATCAGCTCAGTACGCATCATCAATGCGCCATTAACAGCATTCTCAGTATCGTTCCCATGAGTTACCGGTGCCCCCCATACTGCCATTACCGCATCACCGATATATTTATCTACAACACCACTGGTATTGTTAACACAGTTAACCATTCTGGTCATATACTGATTTAAAAATTCAACTACTTCTTCCGGCTCAAGCTTTTCAGAAATAGCAGTAAATCCTCTTATATCAGAAAAGAAAACAGTCGCTTTTTTTCTTTCACCGCCGAGCTTTATCGTCCCTTTCAGTACCTGCTCTGCAATCTCTTTGTTTACAAATTTTCCGAAAGCATCCTTCATCTTCTCTCTTTCTTCAAGTCCCCGGCCCATGTCTACGAATGATTCAGTAAGAATTCCGATTTCATCACCTGTTGTAGCTTTTACGTCCACTTTGAAATTACCTTTCTCAATCTCCTTGGTCGCACCGACAAGTGTGGTAATAGGAGTCGTCAGAGATTTACTGAAAAAATAAACTATCAGAATTGCTATATTAAGAATTATAATTGTTATATAAATATTCCTTCTCTGAATATTATATACCTCCTGAAGTGCCAGATCTTCAGGTACTGAACTGATTATACCAATTCCGCTGAATCCAATTTTTTTGAATGAACCGAAGTGATAAACTCCGGATTCATTTTTATATCTTGTCTGTCCGTTATCCAGTTTACTCTTCATCATCATATCAACAATAGGAAGACTGATAAAGTTTGCATAATTGATGACCAGATTTGTATCAGGGTGAGCAATAACATCACCGTCGCCATTAATCATAAAAGTATCGGTTATCCCATTCTTAATAAAAGATTTCAGAATTTTACTTAACCTGATATACCCTATTGCTATTGTATCTACTTTATCTGATGAATCTCTCTGAAAAGGAATTGTTACAGCAATTACAGGCATTCCGAATTTCGCGGAAACATTGTGAACAACAGCCTCATCGTTGAATGTCTTTATAAATCTGGAGGAATTTTCGCTATTAATCTGATCAAGAAGTTTCACATCGATTTTGTTCTCTTCAAAAAATTTATCGTTATAAATAGTTTTATAAAAGTTAATTTTTTCGTTATCTTTCTTTCCGATTGCTACATACAGAAAATCCCTGTCATTTGAAAAAAACAGATCGGTAAAGAGACGTTTCTGCTGTTCCGATTTAAACTCCTGCAGCATAGTTGTTGCCATGATATTAATTTTCTCTACAATCGCGGTAAAATCAGATTCAGTTTTAGAAGCTATTACCTGGGATATTGTAAGATTACTCTCTTTGACTCTTACCTCGTTATCTTTCTTAAAAAAAATCGTAGCCAGAGAGATCATCACTGCAAGAGACACAACAATTATAATTGATATCATAGATATAAGTTTTGAACGTATTTTCAACCGTGAAAAAAATCCGAATTGTTTTATAAAATCATTTTCTTCAACTGACATAAGCTAACCCGGTCCAATTTTTTTATTTATATGACTATTATCGAATACAATATTTTACTGAAATGTCAAGCATAAACCTTTTTGCAACTTATTATTATATGTGTAAAGCAACAACCATATTTTCACAAGAAAATGATTGCAATAAATATACCCAATTAATCATACGAATGAAATATAATAAACAGAAAAGGAATATTTACAAAATTTTAGCCGCATTTCACTTAAAAGCCGATAATACTATTATTAAAGGGAGCAATAAATATAAATAAAATTTAAAAAATATTAATAATAATTTCATATTAATATTGATTACTTTTTCATATTTTTAAAACTGTGGAATATGGGGTTTGAATTGAATCATATCGACAATAACGGGATAGATATTTTCTACAGGGTAAATGGTGTAGAGAACGGTATCCCTATTATTTTTGTTCACGGGCTCGCGGGAGACTCGAGATTTTTTCATAATCAGCTGAAATACTTCGGCAATTCCTACAAAACTATTGCAATAGATCTTCCCGGACACGGCAGATCTTCATGTATTTCTGAACAGTCAGTCGCCATATACACCAGAAGCATAGAAACAGTTGTTAAAAAAGAAAAAATTGACTCATACATTCTTGCCGGTCATTCCATGGGCGGCGTTATATGCATAGAGAATTATTTAAAACATAAAGATAAAGTAAAAGCTCTTATTCTTATATCCACCTCTTCATACTTACCCGTGAGTAAATCATTAATAGATGCTTCAGTGTCTGACTTTGAAAGTTTCTTTAATAAAATGCTGCCGAGAATATTTCACAGAAAAGCAGGAATTTTTGTATTAGCCGCTCAGAAAAATATCAGCGACGAAGCAAAAAAAATTATTGTAAGTGATTTACAACTCTGTTCGGGAATAAATTATACAGAGCATCTGAAGGATATTGAGATTCCTGTACTTCTTATCGCTAATAAATATGACAGAATGGTGCCTGCTTATTTAACTGAAGAGATGCACTGGAAAATTAAAAATTCAGAAATAATTATATTTAATAATGAAGGGCATGTACCTTTTTTTGAGAACAGCAATGATTTTAATGTCAGGATGAGTGAATTTATTGAATCAATTCTATAGAAACAGCACACCCTTCTGCCGGTTTTGAAACTGAAGCATTAAAATCAGGAACTTCGCTGCTGATCCATTTTCCATCCTTAAACTGATCATAATAATATAAATAAATATAACCTGTTTTTTTATTAATAATTTTTAATTTATTAAGTGATTCTATATTTCCATTCAGAACTTCTTTTCTATAATCCCGGTAAAAAATTTCATACCTCGACGGATAAAATGTATGCTTATTTAATCTGCTGCGTTTTTCCCACATAATAACATTGATCTTACTGATTTCTTTTACTTTTATCTTTCTACTATCCTGAAAAATAAGAACATCTGAGTTCAGAACTATATTTCCTTCAGTCAAACCGGCTTTGCCCTGAATAGTTATTTTAACTTTAAAATTAAAGTTCTGAAAATCAATGCTGTCATTTATTTCTGTAATATAGGGCAGTTCCGGTTCTTTCACCTGACTGAAAAGAATCAGATCAGGCTGGAGAAAAAATAAAGTGATGAAGAATATAATCTGTTTCAAATTTTGAAATCAGCCAATATCGGAGTGTTGTCTGATGGCCGATCCATCGTATCCCTTATAAAATTTATATTCACATTCCGGGGAAATACAGCAGCTCCGTCATATAAATTCTCACTAATTAATACAGAATTATAACTCATGATAGTAACCAGTATGCGGGAAATTCTCTGGCGGAAACATTCGTCTCCTGAATGAAAAAATATCAGGAGACATATCCGTCTGTAATTTTTTTAAAGCAGGCAACATTGCTGACCCGGTTGAATTAAAATTGAAACCGGCAACGGGTATTACTTGAAATCATTGTAGAAAACATTTAGAATCAGTTTTATCTCCTTATCTGTCGCTTCAACTTTTTCTTTTGAAAGTGTCTCTTTTATTTTAGCCATATCAAGTGACGGGTCTGCAGTTTTCAGCTCAACAATTCTCTTAATAACGCTGCTTTTAACCGGTGTATTTCCGAATCCGAGAAACCCGGAATTTTCAAAATAGAGTACGGATTGTGTGAGTTTTTCCTGATTGTTTTTCAGGATAACCATGTTTTCTTCAAGCTCATTAAGTTTCTGCAAAAAGTATTCCGGCTCTCTCTTTTTCAGGTAAGCAATCGGATCGTCAAGTGCCTCTTTCATTCTTTTACAGAGAAGTTCCTCTTCAATGAATTTGTCATTTAGCCGTAAAAATATTTCATTTTTAGTAATTCTGAAATTATATCTTAAAGCATAGTCATAAATAAATGTCATCCCGCCAGGCATATAGGGCATAAAATCATTATTGAGATATTTAAAGGCTGACGGGATAATAAGTATTTCAAGGTTATCACCGGTTATAAAATAATCTATGTTGTCCGGTTTCATATACTTCCACTCAGCGAATTTCTTATTCAATTCTACAATTTTCGCTGCCCATGCATCAGTCAACTCACCCTGATATCTTACTTTTAATACTGTTGAATTATTATCTTTTAAAATTAAATAGTTTTCATCACCTGTCACACCGGAACCGGTTTCTTCAAAACCTGCACTCTTCCAGTCATATGCCATAGCATTGGTAACCAGCATTACAAAAAATATTAAAATGTAAAATCCTTTCCTTTTCATCTTCAACCTACTTAATCTTAATTAGTATTCTGTCAAATGGTCTCATTTTATTTGAACCGGCAAGACTTACGACTTTAGCTTTTAAACCGTCTGCAGTTCTATAGAATTCAATTTTACCTATATACTTATCGTCAGTACGGAATACAAGCCCCGTACCGCCTTCTTTTACTGTCAGCAGACGATTAATGTGAATCGATATTCTTGCAGGATTCTCAGCGGAAATTATATAACCACTTTCAGGCTTTTCTTTTAAAACAGCATCCAGAGCTGTCTTATAATCCTCTATCTGTGAATTCTTCTGTTTAACAGTTGATACAAGGCCGAACCAGAGGTTTTCATAATCGTTCACTATCGAAGAGGAAAGATTATCAATACTCTTCAATGCCGGCGGAACCGAATTCTCATATCCTACACCAATAAGCCGCTGTACCAGCAGATCATGTTCATAAATTTTAACCCTCAGATCATCAAAACGTTTTCTGCTTAGAACATTTTCCTTCTGAAAAAGATCATCATATCCTCTGAGATTTTTGATCTCATTTCTATTACTGTTTTTATCAAGGCTCACTCTTAATTCACCAGATGAAAAAACAGGATTATACTTTAAAATTAAATATTTAACATATCTATTGTAATAATCTGCCATTGAAGCAAGCCCGCTTTGTGATGAATCCGAAAGACTTTTCATTTTCATGGCATAAATTTTATTTTCATCACCAATATTGCCGATATTCTTTTTTGCCTTTTCCAGCTTTATCTCTTCCGCCCTCTTCTCTTCCTGAATTCTATTAATCTGGGCCACTTTTTCATTAATCTTTGACTCATATTGAGCTTTGATACCATTGATTTCGCTTTGCTCGGCTTTATTTAATTCAGCGGTTCTGCTGCGTGCAGCCTCTGCGGATATTCCCTTATCAAGAATAGAATTTTCTTTAACAAGATATCTATTATTGACCTCGAGTATCTTATTTTTCATTTCAACAAGCAGGCTCTGCAATTCATTGTTTCTGATCTGAATATTATTCTCCGCCAGCCTTGAAGAATTAAGAATCTCCTTTAACCTGAGATCATTGAATTCAGTTATACTGACATCAATATTCTTATCTTTTTCGCCTGTATAATATGTAAAAATCAAAGTGAAAGCAACTGTGATTAATATAAATACAAACACAATAATGAATACAAGCCAGTTCTTATTCTTTCTGGTTTTAGAAAATTCATTCTCAAGAGAATAAACTTCTGATCCGCCGTCAATATTTGCTATTTCAGCGGGGAGAAATTTTGAACCAAATGGAACTAAATCCTTTTTTACTTCGTTGTCATTTGCCATACACCATTCCAGTTACTCGGACATTTTTCTTGAGTCCTTTCTTTGAATATATCTGCAAGCCTAAGGCTGCATTTACTCAATTGTTTCCGGGCATCAGCCCATTTACCGTTATAATATAACTCAAGAGCCAATTCAAAAGCTGCTATATTCTTTTTAAATTTTTCATCCATTTCGGATTCAAGAATAGGCCAGTATACTTTCTGAGTTTTTGTTTTACCTTTAACCATAACACGGTCAAGCTCAAGGAAATATATACCGTGATTTTTAACATTCTTCTCTATATCATCTTTTACGTATTCAGAGCAGATTACAGGAACTTTATATATCCTGGTAAGCCCCTCCATCCTTGAAGCGGCATTAACATTATCACCTATTACAGTATTGGTCATACGTACATAGGAACCGAGAGTGCCGTAAAAAACACTTCCTCCGTCAATTCCGACACCGATCTCCAGAAGAACCGCTTTATAAATCTGAAGTTCCTCTTTATTGAGTTTCCCTTTCTCCTCTTCAAGTTCGGTCTTTATTTTATCCATTCTTAATCTGAGAAGTTCAGTAACCTCATGCAGCTTATATCCGGATAAAACTGCCTGATATGATTTATTTTCTGTAGAATCTTCCAGTGCTCCGTAAACAGCAAGCAGCGCATCTCCGATAATAGATCCTATAACTCCGTCATACCGGATAATTTCCCTGATTGCGCGGTCGTAATGCATATTCAGAAGTTTGATTATATCATTTCCAAGAGTCTCGGTAATAAATGTAAAACTTTTTATATCTGTAAACAGGATTGTAAGTTCCCGTTTTGTACCTTCGAGTTTAACTTCTCTGTCTTTATAAGCTTTTGAAACAACGTCCTGGTTAGCAAATTTCTCGAAAATATTAACCAGGTTACCAACGGTATTTGAAAGCGAGTTGAAAGCGGTACCCATGTAGGTGATATCATCATTTGTCGCACCTTTAAGGTCTATGAGAGACAGCTCTTTGGTTTCAATCATTGTCATAATTGAATTGGTGATAACATCGATGAACCGGAGGATTCTTTTTAAAACAAAAATTCCGACAAAAGCAGATATGAGAGTTATAATTACGATGATAATACTTATCTGAATAAATATCAGCCTTGATTCACTGAAGAATTCATTCTTCTCTTCACCGCGAAGGATAAACATATCCCACTTCTGATTATATTTAAACATTCCGAAATATTCTTCATTATTAAAAACGAAATTCAGATGCCCTTCACTCCCCTCACCATCTTCGTTTTTAATATTAGAAGCCATATAATTAATTGCGGCCTGGTCATTAAAAACAGCATATCTCTGAAGTTTGGATGCCTGAAACGGGATAGAACCATCTTTCTTTATTCCAAGGACAACAGCTTTATTATTCTTTAATTCATTAAGGCCTTTATTCTCTATACTTTTCATAGATTCATCAAATTTCTGGTCAAATATATATATCTCATACTGATTATTACAGTAGGAATACATTGTTTTCAGATCTTTGATCAATAACTGGTTCATCAGTTTAAGAAGTTCTGAGCGGTTGAATAGAAGATTGGCGTAATTTGAAGCCAGATTTGATAAAAGAATGAAAAGGGTAAAGGTAAGGACAATCTTTGTTGTTACTCTAACTACCCTTGTATTATCTACTTTCCTTCCTAACATTTTCCTTTTACCCCATGTTTTATTATACTTATCAGGATTAAATGATCTGATAATTCATAAATTATATGTATGTATTAATAACAGTTTTGAATATAAAATGCCATTTCTTCCCGAATGTCAAGCCATTTAAATAAAAGTGTCGTATTCAGACATATTAGCGAAAAAAAACATAAAAAACAAAAAATATTTTTATCTTTATAAAAAAATTCAAATACCGATAATTTTACCAGATACCCGAAAATTGATTATTTCTCATGAAGAGGTTACATGATATGAACACAAATGCAATGCCTGCTGAAGCAGTTACAATTTACAACAGAGCTCTTGAAAAAACAAATAGAGGAGATCTTCCGACAGCTATTTCTGAATATCAGAAAGCTATCAAAATGTATCCCTATTTCATCGAAGCGTACAATAATATGGGTGAGATATATTCCATTATGGGTAAAAGCGAACTTGCAATTACAACCTATAACAAAGCTCTCGATATTGAAAAAAATTTCAAAGTTCTTCTCAACCTTGGCGTGGAGTATTACAACGCAGGAAACTATAATTCAGCCCTTACATACTTTCTTGATTCAATAAAACAGAAACCGGATTTTCTTGAAGGGAATTACTATACCGGCCTGTCATTTTATAATCTTAAGAAATACAGCAAAGCGGAAAAATACCTGACCAATGTTATTAAAGTGGATAGAAAGCATATAAAAGCCAACTATATGCTTTCACATATTTACTATGAACAGAAGGAGTATTCACTGGTTCTGGAGTGTCTCGATGCGATATGGGACATTGCCGATGACAAAAGTTTTATCAACAAATACTACGGTTTCTGCTGTTTCCATGTTGGCAGATATAGTGAAGCCGTAAATTATCTGAAAGAAGCGGTTGCTCTTCATCCTGAATACGAAAAATTCAAAGTTTATCTTGAAGGCCTTACATATGAAAATAAGATTAAGGAGATCGGGGATGTTGATGCTGCAATTAAAGTTCTCGAAGATGTTATGATGAAAAATTCACTGCACCTGAAAGATATCACTCGGTTAAGCATGCTTTACATCTTTAAAGGTGAAAACCGTAAAGCCGAGGAAATTGTAACAGAATACAAGAAACATATGCTGTCACAAAAAAATCATTAAAACAACAAATAATTGACTGTAGAAATAAATTGCCGCATAATTGCGGCAATTTTTATTTTACGGAAACGGTAAATTATGACAGAAGGATCGGATTATCAGAAAACAATTGCAATTATGTGCAGAGATTTCCTCACCCAGATGGATGATATACCGGGATTTGCACAGGAGAATGATCTGCTTGATAGAATTACATCCGTAATAATTGACGAAGGAGATGAAGATCTCTTCCATATAAAAAATCTTGAAGACCATCTGCATAAATATGAGTCAAGGCTTCTCTCGTTATATTCTAAAAATCCGGATAACAGTTACCTTGACACTTTGTACAGGAGATCGGCCAGCCTTCGGGAGATGTGTACTGATTTTACCAGAAAGGTTATAGATACGTATCCGGAAAAATAGACAGACAGATCATTCTGAACAGATTCTAAAACTTCCTTTTTCAATAAATTTTACAAGTTCAGGATTCACACTGCTTCCCGCAAGTGCAGATGCAAGATATATCGAATCTTCATACATAACAACCTGATTCCTTTTCGCGAAATAACTGCCCTCCCACTCCATGAATTCATTTTTAGAGAGAACCAGCATATAATTATAATACAGTATATCATCATTATCAAAGCACTGATCTTCGGCGTCATAATAAATATCAAAAAATGTACCATCAGGAGTCCAGTAGTTCTGTTTCGCAATTTCAATTGCATTCACCCATTCATGGTCTTCACAATAATAACAATCCAGTGTTTCTATGTTTAACAAATGATAAGCCATAATTTACCTCTTTTAAACAGTCCTCATTTATATTTATTGAGCTGATATGTTTCCCGAACATACTGTAGCAGTTAACGATTGAATCAGCACACTCCATGCCATTCCCGCGAAAGCGGGAATCCAACGGAACCGGTTTTGTGAGATTCCGGCACTCTGCTGCCGCTACGTCCGGAATGACTGAGCACTAACCATTTCGTGAAATGCTTTAAATAAAATATTCCTGAAAAAGTTTCACTCTTTATTTTTTTAATACTATTAAGCTCAATGATTTGACAATAAAAATTCATTATTACATATTCAATATTATTAAAAGATATAATAAAGTCAGTAATAATTCCTAAACTTTTTTATAATAAAAAATGCACTATTATCCCCGCCGCCGAAGGCGGCGGGGATATACAATTGTTTATT